>NZ_CP007585.1:300000-600000 GCF_000815065.1 Mesomycoplasma flocculare ATCC 27399
CGGCCTCCGAGATTATAATAACCCCCGAACCCCGGTCTGATTCCGCTTCCAAGCAAAGTTTCATTCTTACTGCGCCCTTAACTTCCCAATACAAATTAGCTGAAAATAATAACCTCCAAGTGGAATTTAACCCGGACATGAGTGCGTCAAAATCATCAAAGCCCCCCCAAAAGTTTACCAAAATAGTTCAAAACTGGACCCCCAATAAACAAAATAACACAATTACTGCCAAAATAGAAGTTAATGAGCAAGAAAGTTCCAGCCCCAAGGTCAAGGTCCAACCCGGGCAAGTATTCAAGCTTCAACTACAAAATAGTTCCCCTAGTTTGCAAACTGAACAGCCTATTTATTATGTACCTAATACCTTACCATCAGTTTCTGCAATTTTAAAAACCAACGTCAGATTAGAAGACTGACAAACCCAATTATACAGCTTCGAGTACTGAGTTACTGTCTATGACCCTAATTCTGCGTTAGTTAATCTTGATTTAAAAAGCGCAAATTCATTAGTCCCATTTAAGGAAAAGGTAGATACTAGTCAAAATCCTGGCCCCTCATATTATCCAATACCAAAACTTGGTGATTTAAGTCAAACTCAAGCTAATATTCTAAAAGAGAATTTAGCAGCACAATTTGCCCCATCAGTTTCTGCTCGCGCTAGCGATTATATTAAAGCCTTAAAACCAAATAATGAATCAATGTTACAAGAAGAAGCAAACAAATTAAAAACCGAAGCAGATAAAACTTGGCAGAAAAAAGTGCAAAAACTAGAAAAACATATATCACCCAAAACCCCGCGCATTAGGCATGTGAGCCGTACATTTATCACTCAATCTGATAGTGTCTTTAAGTTTAAGTTAGTGGGAACCCTATCGGAAATCTTTGCCTGAAACCCCAAAAAAGTGGAACTAACCTACAAAATCTTCCCTAGTCTCTCCAGCACTGCAATCAAAACTGAAGAAATTCAGCAGTCTTCTTCTTTATCTTCTTCTTCTTCTTCTTCACCCCCATTAAAAGTGCTTAATCTTTTCAAACCCTATGATAAAATTAAATTAAGTGCGCAAAAACCTCCTGATAACGAACTACCGTATTTAAACGCCTTGGACGGAGGTGATTTCCTTGGTCAATTCGAAGGAACTTATTTTATTCCGCCAGCAAGCCCCAGTTCCAAACCAAGCCAACCAAGCACCTTAGTCCCAAGATGGTCCCCTTTACAACTTGAGCCAAAACTAGGGGAAAACATCAAAAATGAAAAATACTGGTCAAATTATATTTACTACCAAGATGCAAAATTCTGAGAAAACCGTGGTCAAAACCGGGGTATGAATGAAGGTTTTGAGTTTTTTAAATATCAAACTCAAGAACTACAACGGTTTAAAAAATATGTTTTCTTAGGGCCTCGTAAAATTAAGCCAAGTAAACCAAAACCTAACCTAGAATCTAAAGCAAATAGTGAGGCAAAACAATATGCCCAAAATCAAAAAGAGTTATGAATTGAAAAATACGAGTATATTAAAACGGAGAACAAGCTTAAATTAACTTTACAAAATCCGGGTAAAGATAATAAAGTTATTATCGTGCAAGTAGCAGACCCAGTTAGTTACTATGTTGAAATCAATTCCCCGTTAGGCTATATGCAAACATTAAAACTTAGCGACCTTCATTTTGAAGGTAACAGCCTTATCCTAAGTGTTAGTTTGCCTAATAACGAAAATTGAAACCCAGAAGGAATTCAAAGCGCAATCCCGTGGATAGTAAATCGCGTCTATGCAAAATGGGAATCAGATTCTAAACAAGCAAAAAATGTTAAACATAACCATAATTTAGTTAAAATTAACCCAAGCGAAAAATATACCATTGCGCCAAAACCCGGCCTTGCGCCTTTTATTTTCTATACCTAATATTTCCAATACCGATTTTCTCTTATTAACTTAACATATATAAATAAAAATAAAAAGGGATTAAAAAATGGACAACCAAAACAGAGCAAATAACAAAACAAAATATCTAAATAATTATTTTACAAAAAAACTCTTCGCCGGGGCTGGTTTTATATCCGGTTCGCTAGTTGCACTTTCGCCTTACCTTGCAAAAATAATAACCCCTAAAACAATTTATATAAAAGATTTTGTTATTAATAATCTAACCGCTAATAGTGCCGAAATTAATTTTAGATTAAAGGCAAAAAATAAATTGGATAATGAATTTGTCAAAAATGCTGACTTAGAACTTATTTATATAAACAATCAATCCCGTTATATAACAAAATCAAAAGTTGTCTATGATCCTAAAACTGATAGTTTTTCAACTTATTCTGATAATTTATTAGGCGGTTCTACTTATCAGCTCCAGTTAGTAAGCGCAAATAACCCACGTTATTATTTTAGTTTTTTAAATTCTTCACAGTTTTTCTCAACCAAAAACCAAGTTGAGAAATTTTCTTATTATGATCTTGCAAATCAAACAATTTTAAATCTTGATTTATATGATAGCCAAAACCTTTTAGATTCTGCAAATCTAATTTTGTATTATAAACAAATTGGTAGCGATAAGATTTTATCGACAAAAAGCCAATTTCTAAATAATAGTGAGCAAAAACAAGCATCATTTTCTTTTTATAATTTATCGCGAATTGCAAAATACGAAATTCTCGGACTTAAATATTATTACCAAAATCAAGACGAGTTATTTGATCTTGAAATATCTCCACTTGCAAACCGGTATTTTAGTGTAAGCCCGCTTTCTGGAAAAATTGTTAGTCTGAGCCAAAAATCTTACGGCCTTAATTCCGCGCTTATCGAAATTGGTCTTTTATTTGATAACCAAAAGCCAGAACTTGGCAAAACTGAGAAAATCAATCTTGAATATTATTGGCGCGGCGAAAATGGCCAATATCAATTTGAAGTTGCAAATGATGTTAGTTTAATATTTGAAGGTAAGCGGATTTATGCTAATTTAGATCTAAGCGAAATTCCTGGCGGGGCGAAATTCTGAATCTCACGAATTTGGAATAATTCAGGGACCCTTAAAATTAAAACTGATAATAAATTCTCATTTATTTCGGCTCCGGAAGTTGCAAAAATCAAAACTTTTGTCAGCCTTGATAATATTTCTAGTTTTGATGTTAAATTCAACGATCAATCACTCCTTTTAAATGGTAAGGATGTAAAGATTAACTTTTTTGCTGATGATGCCCCAAATAAAATCTTATCAACAACCGGTCAAGTTGTTGGCAATAAGCTTTTTTCTTTTGCCAAAAATTTAGCAAAAGAAAAACATTTTACAATTGATTCCCTTGAAATTCTTGGAAGTGCAACTAATTTTGCCGAAACTAAGATACAAGATACCAAAAGAATTTTCTTTTCGAAAAACTTTGACCCAAAAGAGAAAAAGTTTTTCACCTACGCAACGAGCGCAACAATTGAATCAGTTAGCACCGATCGAATTAGTGAAGATACTGCACGAATTAGCGTAATTCTTGATTCTGTCGATGATTTTATCAAAGATAATATTGCGACTTTATATTTTAAAGTCGCAGGGTCTAGTAATTTACTAAAATCCGCTGCTGAAGCTTTTAAAATATCAGGGAATAAACTTGTTCTTAGTTGGGATTTAATTAATTTAGAACCAGGGACAACTTATTTTATCGATTCAATCGGCATTGCCGATTCAAAACAGTACTTTGTTAATAAATTATACCTAAATTTCGGTACTAATATTAATGCTAGCAAGCTAAATTGAACAACACGACCAGCAGTTTCTTCAATTACTTATACAAAGAAATCGTCAACTTCGTTAGCTTTAAATATTGCAATTAAAAATGTTTTGGAAAATTTAAAAACCGCAAAAATTAAGTATAGCGAACTAAAACCTAACGGCAGTCAAAAAACTGTTGATGCTTTAATTGAAAATAATACTGTAATTAGTAATTTGCTGGTGCAAAATCTTGAAAAAGGGCTTGATTATCGTATTGATTCAATCGAAATTGATGGGTATAAATCTTCGAAAAACAGCTCTGATATTCTTGCTGTTTCAAAAACAATAAGCCCTGCCCAAAGAATTTTCGGGCTTCATGCACCTTTAGTTTTAAAATCAATTAAAAATGAAGGCGAAGAGCAAACAAGTGCGAAATTAAAAGTTGAATTTACCCCCGAAACTATTAGAGCAATTGGGGATAAAAAACTAAAAATTTATTATTCGCTTGCCGGTTCATCAAAACTTTTATCCCAAGAAGTTGCCCTTCAAAAAGCTACTGAAAATCAAAACAGTGTCGAATTTAGTCTAACTAATTTAGAAATTGGCGCAAAATATAATATCAATTCAATTGTCCTATCCCGGAAAGTCACTGATTTAAATGGGGAGATTACTACTCTTGAACGCAATGTTTTATTTGGCGATGAAACTAACAAATTGCCTGATTTAGCCCATTTTTACACAAAAAGTGCGATAGTGGAAGTGGGTTATGATAATTCTTATGAACAAAGAGTAATTGCCACTTTTATATTAGCGGATGCAAAAGGCGTTTATAGTGGCAAAACCGCTAAATTAAAATACAGGCTAAAAGAAAAAAACGGGAAAAGCCAAGAAGCACAAAGTGCCCAGCACCAAAGTGGGGAAATTACCGCGCCAATTGTCGGGACCCGCATCCGTTTTGATATTACCGATTTATATAAACAAGGTTTATACGAAATTGATGAGAATTCCCTTGAAATTGTCGATGGCAAAAACCAAATTGGAACTCAAAGTACTAGCCAAAGCCGCGTGCGCCGCGAGGTTAGTCAATTTCAGGTAACTAAAGGAACAAACAATATTCCTTTTAAGGCAAAATTACTTGATAAGGCTGAAAAAAAACAGTTTTTAACAATCCCAAAAACTGCAAATGTTACTAGCCTTGAATTAAAAAAACGTACAAAAAACAGTGCCGAATTTGAAATTGAATTCGGAAGAGACTTTCCAGAACAAAAATTGTTAAAAACCAAAAACCAAGCCCCTGAAAAACTTGATGATTTTCTTAATAGTCAAAGCTTAAAAGTCCGATTTAAAAAATACGGTGGTACTGAACAAGAGCAAATTGTTATTGCAACAAAAGATGTTCAAAGCCAAAAAACAAGTTTTTCCTTAAAAAATCTTGAAAATGGGCAGCAATATGTAATTCTTGGTTTTGACCAAGTAGAAACTGCTAAGAACCCAAAAGTTAATATTTATTTAGATGATCTTGATTTTTATAAAGATCAAATAATCGCTACTTCTGCTGTGATTCAAAAACTAGAAATTGATACTTCGGTAGAGACCCAAGCAAAGGTCCATCTTGAACTAAAAGATGGCGGCAGATATACAGCTGGGAAGAAAGTAAGTGTGCAAATCGAAAAAGTAGATGGCATGTCTAGTGTTTCACAAACTAACAATAACCTTGTCCAAACAGCCACTTCGCTTAACGGAGTTTATGATTTTACCTTCCTTAATTTAGAAAAATTAGTAAAATACAAAATAAAATCCGTTAAATTTGAAAATGCAATATCTTCAAAAAAACGCGCAAAACGCGCAATTAGTAAATTTTCCCAAGATGTTCAGACTGTTCTTGTCAATGTCCAAAGCGATTTAAGCCAAGAAGAAGAAATTGAGCTACTTGAGGCAAAATCTCAAACTCTTGAGGCAAAAAAAGCGTTTATAACTAAGGCGCAAAGTGCGAAAATTGTAGAAATTAAAGAAGAGAGCAAAACTACTAAATCCCTTTCTCTTAAATTTACCCTTGATGCCGCCGATGATTATTTAAGCGGTAGTGATATCGAACTTGAATATAAAAATCTATCTACAAACCAATTAGTTAAAACAAAAGTGGCAAAAGTCAAACCAGATAAAAAAACCCTTACTTTTCAATTAGATAGTTTAAACCCCGGCGATAAATACGAAATTCTTGCTCTTAGATTAAAAAATGACTCTGTTAGTGTCAGAAATCTACAAACACTCCAGCGAAATCATTTTGAATTCGCATTTGATAAATCACCTCATACAAAAACACCGTTTTCTAAAAAGTTCTTTTCCCCAACCCCAAATCTTAGCAGCATTAAAACTGAATCAACTTCCGAGACTTCCGCAAGAATCAGCGTTAAATTAAACGATAAGGGGGCAAACTGGAATTCAAAATATTTAAAAATTAAGTTAGCCCCTGAATCAAACCCACAAACTTATACAAGCCAAATCTCAAACGGGTTGGCAGTTTTTGAGATTAATGGTTTAAAAAAAGCTGGCGAATATCAAATTAAAAACCTTAAAGTTTTAGACACCCCTAGTTCGCCTGCCAAAGTCGATGGTAATGATATCGAAGGGTTTAACTCCCTAAAAGAACAAAAAAAATTCGAACTAGAGGCAGAATCTGCAACAATTGTCGATATTTCCTATAAATCCGATAATAATAGCGCCGATATTCTAGTAAAATTTGCTAAAGACGAAACCTTTTTAAATTCGCAAAAAAAAGGGAAACGAAAACTCAAATTTTATTTTAAAGACAGTCTTAGTGGGCATGGAGTTAGTGCCACAAGTGAGTTTAGCCAAATTAATAGCCAACAACCTGAACTAACACTTACTTTAGATAGTAAACAAAAATTGAAAGCGGGTGGATTATATTTACTATCTAAAATTGAAGATGTAAGTGATACTAACGGGCCTAAAAAATTAACGACCTTTAAATTTGCTAAAAATGATAACGAGTCTAAGTTAAAAAAGGACAGTGCTCCAGCTGTTTTAGACAAACTCTTTTTTGCAACAAAACCGGAAATTATTTCCTATTCATTTGAAAAAAAAGATGAGACCACTTATATTGCTAATTTTGAAATGGTTGACCCTTTAGCAGGCCGTGGCATCGAAAAAGGCGGCTTTGAAAACCGCGAGGTAAAAATCAAATACCAAAAACTTGTCGCTGGCGATGGTAGCCAGCCATCAGTATCTGAAATTCTTGAGACAACAGCAAAGGCTCAAAATTCAAAATTTAGTTTTGAAATTCAAAGCCTCGAAAAAAATGCGATCTATAAACTAGTAAGTGTTGATTGGGTTGATCGGGCAAGCGATAATAGCACCAATATGACAGACCCAACAATTAAATCACCAAATTCTAATAGTCAAAAAACCTTTGCAAGTTTTGCAGTTAAGGATTTAGATGCAAAAACAAAGACAAAAATTGAAGGTCAAATTCCCGGAAACGGGTTAGTTAGTTTTGGTCAGAATTTTATAATAAAACCCGAATCAGCCAAGGTAATTAGTATCGAAAAACAAGACAAGCAAAATGATAAGGCGATAATAACCTTAACATTTGATAATACTGACAAGTATTTAAAACATACAGATTATAAAAACAAGTTAAAACTTGTCTATTATCAAGTAGGCGCGCCCGAGCAGCAAAAAGCTTCTTTAAATTTAGATGATTCGCAAAACCAAAAAATACAATTCAAAACCGAAATTCAAAATCTTTCTGGCGGGAATAATTATAAAATTGTTGGCCTTGAAAATGATTCAGCGCCAAAACGAACTCGTCGGGCGGCAAGTTTAGCACAAAATCCTTTAACTTTTTATTTTGATGATAATAAAGTTCAAGAAACAGCAAAAGAATTTGCTACCTTACCAATTATTAATTCAATTTTGCAGCTAAGAAACCCCCTAAACCCAGGGCAATATGATTTTATCATAACCCTTAAAGATGCAGGGAAAGTATTTACGCAAAATTCAAATATCAAAGCGAAAATTCAATATAAAAAAGTGCTTAGTGGGAAATTTGCAAAAGCTAGTGTTCAAGAAGTTATAACCGAACTTCAAAAGCTTGAAAAAACTCAAACCCCCTTAGCTCAAAAATCAGAAGTTCAAAGTCTACAAGACTCTGCTAGCTTTAAATTTACTCTAAAAAACCTTGATCTTTTTGCGCAGTACTATATCGAGAAAATCGCCTATGATAGCCAAAACCCAGATAATATACTAGCAAAACAAGAATCAGAAGTTAGAAATTCGGCATCTTCTGGTTATTTCCGCTTTGCTAGCTCAGTTGAAGAAAAACGTGCATTTATTACTTTCCCAAGCAAGGTTATCGTTGATAAAATCACTATAAAACCTGATTTTGCTGCAAATAGCGCAAAATTAGAGCTTGAATTCGCGCCCAAATATAAAGGGTTTTTGGAAATTTATCATAACTTTGCCCTTGTTTATAAAACGCCAAAAGGGCTTTTTCAAGAAATTAACTTTAATACCAAAGACTTTATTAGCGCTTTGTTAAGCCAAGGCGCAAAACCAAAAGTAAGTGTTGAAATCAAAAATATTCAAGAACCAGGTAAGTATTTAATCGACCATATTAAATTTACTGATAAAAAAACTACGCAAATTAAAGCAATTTCTAATTTAGAATTACCCCCAGTTTTAATTAATGAGTCTATTAGTCTAAAAGACCGAAGTTTTTATACAAATACAAAAATAACCGAAATCCGCAAAAAATACATTGGCGAAACAAATGCAACAATCGAGTTAGTTATCGCCGATCCTTCCGGTTCTTATCTTGGTAAGCAAGTCGAGGCAACATTTAAGCCTACCCAATCTGATAATTCTAATTCTAATAATGTAACCTCACAAGCCCAAATAGTAGCTGATATCCCAGGTGTTAGCTCTAAAGCGGTATTTGAAGTTAAAACCCTAAACAAGCTAAGCGAGTATACAATCGAAAAGCTCGAGTTTGCAACCGCAACAGCGCCTAAATCTTCTGAGGTTCAGTTTCAAAGCCAAAAACATCAAGTTCCCTTCGCTCAAAATTCTAAAATAAATGATAGTAATAAAAAATTCACAACCAAGTTTGAAACCGCAACAGCGCTTGGAATTACCTATCAACTAGATCAAACTAAAAAAGCAAGGCCATGAGAAAAAGCAAAAATCCGCGTGTTTTTTAGCGCGCTTGACAAACCTTTAAAAACCCAAGCTACCAAGTTAAAACTTGTATATGAATCATCCAAAGACGGAATTTCTTCAGTTTCTAATACCGAAACTAGTGCAAGTATTATCAGTGACTCTAATAATTTAGCCAGCCAATGACAAAACCAAGTTCCCGAGACAGCTAGTTTGTATTATGAATTTTCCCTTGATAGACTTGATGCCGGAGCCCAATATAAAATAATCGGACTTAAAGATAGTAAAAACCAAATCCAAATTATTGTTCCTAATTCACCAGTGATTACAACAACTTTGTTTGCTACCCAACCAAGCCCGAGCCCAAAAACAAGTCCATCTTTTTCATTTAATACCGCCCCATTAATCTCAAAAATGAGTTATATCCCCGCAGAGAACACAATCAAGTTAATTTTAGATATTGAAAACTCACAAAAAATAAATTATGATAATAGCAAAGTCCAAATAAAATATAAAAAACTAAAACCCAATACTAACACCTATGGCTGGCAAGATCCTACAAAACCATTAAAGCAAAATCTTACTAGTTCCGAGCTCACAGGGACTGTTATTAATAAAACGATTGTTGCAAAACAAACAGAGAATAATACCCCTAACACTGGGCTCACCCGTCTTGAAGTTGAGCTTACAGGCCTTGAAAAAGGCAGTTGGTATTTAATTGACGCAGTTACTCTAACCTCTTTAAATGGTCAAAGTAAGCAATTGCAGTTATATCTTGACAAGGAAAATATTGAAAACCCCGCTAACAAGTTAGCAACTAATGAGACTAGTAAATGACCAACAATTATAAATACTTCAATCGAAAGTGTTACAATCCAGAGTGTCAAAACCTCATCAACTCCTGGATCTAACTTGTTAAGAAATTCCACCCCCCAATTAGATAGTGGCAAATTTGAGGTGGAATTTCCAGCCCAAGATGCTGCGTTCTTAAAAGATAGATACGAACTTCAACTTGAGCTTGAATCCGTAGAGAAAAAAGTGTTTTTTACAAACACAGTAGCAATTACTGCGCCTGCTGCGCGTAGTAAGCGTAGTAGTAGTAGTAGTAGTAGTAGTAGTAGTAGTAGTAGTAGTCCAACCCCTATTAAAGTCCAACTTGAGGCAAAAAATTTGCTCCCTGGGGATAGTTTTAAAATAAAAAATTATATTTTCAAGAAAAAAAATCCAAATGCAAAAAACTGAACCGTTAATTTACCTCTTAGTTTTAAAACGCAAATAAATAAAACAATGGCGCAAACTCCCCCCAGCCTCATAACTGCAAATGCAATAAAATCAATCCAATCAACCCCAATAAAAGAAGGCGAAACCGAAGTGTTTGTTATCTTTTATAATAAAAACAAATTACTCAATGGTAAAAAACTAACTTTACAAGCTGAGCTTGATCAAAACTTTGATAATAAATTCATCCCAACTAGTTGAAAAAGCAAAATAAGAGGGCAATCACAACTAGAAACCTCCGCGCGCGCAACGGTACAGGCAATCCAAGTTACACAAAAAACAAATGAGACCTGAGTCAAATTTAAAATGAAAACCCGACTTAAAAAAGGGAAACAATATAAAATTAAAAATATCTATGCAGGTGGGAGCCTCTTAACATTTGCAAATGAGTTATCTAATCCAGCTCATCGCCAAAGGCTATTTTATTCAAAACCGGAACTTGTTAGTCCTAGCAATATACAAATTACTAAAGTCAGTGAAACTTCAGCAACAATCTCGCTGAATTTCGCTGATGATGATGCATTCTTATCGAAAAAAAGCGTGTCGCTAGTTTTAAAAGAAGCAAATTCACAAAATTCGCAGTCACCAGCCTTAAGTGTTGTAAAAACTTTAACCTTTCAAAACAACCAGCAGAACAAAGCCGAATTTACATTCAATCAGTTAGTTCCAGGAACACTTTATACAATTACCGCACTTGTATCCGATACCTTGAATATAAGCCTCCCTCAACCTGGTGTAACTGACAACAACGAGCTTATCAAAAGCTGAGAAGATAGCCAAGTTAGTGCCAATACCAACCAATTACAATTTATCACAAAACCCCAAATTTCCAATATCGTTGTTACCCCCGATGACACTACTGCGAATCTAGTACTAGAAGGGATAACACCAGCTTTAAAATCCCTCCCGCTTACCTGAAAACTAAAATATAAAGACCTTGATAAAAAAAGCGCGCAAGAAAAAGAAGTTACTATTCAGCCTAAAAAGTTCCAAAACAATATCACTGCCTTAACAAAATGAACTAATTATCAAATTACTAAAATATCCGTTTCCTCTAGTACTTCCAGTTCCAATTCTCCTCTAAATGTTAGTTTTAGTTGGGATCTCCAATATGGTAAGAACCAGCAAAACACAAAGTTCAAAACAACGGCTAAGAACTTAGAAGTAATTCCTAATCAAACCACTGTCACAGCCATAAATACCAATAGTGTCGAATTAAGCGTCAAATTCGACAGCCAAAGTGCAAAAGCGCTAACAGGCAAGACATTAGTCGCAAGTGCTGCCCCCCAGTTGAACAGTTCTTCTTCTTCTTCTTCTTCTTCTTCTTCTTCTTCTTCTCAAACCTCAGCCTCAGCCGTAGTTAATCCCAAAGATCAAACTGCAAAATTCCTTTTTACTAACTTAAACCAAGGGCAGTTATATAAATTACAAAATATAACAACTCAAAATAGTCAAGATAGTCAAGATCAACATAATCCAGTTAAAGCAGATAAATTAATAATTCCAAAATCAAAACCTGAAACTATTAAAATACTTCAAAACCGATTTTCAAAACAAAAATCCGATTCCCTCCTATTTGCACCTCTAGCTGACCAAATATCCATGCTAGAAGGCTGAACAAGTCCTAATTTAAATAATAACTTAACCTATCAAGGCGAAACAATATATATAAAATTTAATAAATCAGCGGCAACTATACTTGATCAAGACTGATTAGAACAAAACCTCGATCTTTATTTACTCCCAGCGCCCAAAGATACTGATGAAAGTGGCAACATCCCTACCGAAATCAATCTTACCCCATATTTATTCAGACAACAAGGCGTTAGCCTCAAAATAGATAATCAAGCTCAGACAATCGCGCTAAATTTAGCTATTATCTCCTCGTCCTCTTCTTCTTCTTCTTCTTCCTCATCCTCATCTTCCTCTTCTTCTTCTTCTTCTTCTTCTTCTTCTTCTTCTTCATCCACTGGTGGCCAATATTCATGAACTCGAATGTTCATTGGCGGTCGCATAAAAGCAGTTTTACGTCGAAAATCAATTGAAGACCCTACAAAACCCATGACCCCTGCCCCTCATTCTTCTTCCGATCAGCAAATAATCTTTTTAGTAGCAACCAAAGCTAGTGTTGTCAGGCCAATGAGTGTTGATTATATGTATGAGGGCTTATTAGGCTTTACCTACTTAGTATTTGATCCCACAAATCAGTTACGTGCCACAGGGCGGGATGAAAAAGAAACCAACAAATTCGAAAGGTTAAGTCTATATAGTGAACAATCCTGGCTCAAGGTAGCATATTTTCCTAATAATAATAATAATATCTTACAAAACCAAGAAATCACGAGAGAACCAATTGCCATCCGCACATACCTTGTAAACCCCCACAGTTTAAAGCCTAGTCATTATAAGTATCTAACCGTTTATTATGATTGAAATGCCTGATCTTCTTATAGTGGTATGAATGGCCAACAAGCTAAGTCCTTCCCAAGCCCTGTTAGACCAGAAAATGATCTGGTTCATGAATATAACCCGTTAATCCAGTTTATCTTAGTCAAAAATCGAAAAGAAGTTCCTATCTTTGCCCCACTTCCAAAAGAAAGTCTAAATTCATCATTTAAAGTTGATCATCTATCTGTTAATCCCCCACAATTTATCAAGCGAAACCTAGCATCAAAGCAAAAAGACCCTTGATTACAAAAAAACTTAGCTCCCTGATGGCCAAAACAAAATATTTTCTCTTTAGCTAAAAACCCTTTTCGAACCCAACTACTTGCTGGTGATCAGAAAATACAAAAACTATTACCTTTTGAACCAACCTATGCAAATAAAAAATTCACTTTAACCCTGAATGCAACAAAAACAAACTGAACAAAAATTACCATAACAGACGGTCAAAATAGACAAATCGATTTACACAAACACCCCCAAAAAGACAACATCGCCTTTTGGTCTAATGCCGAAAACAATATTAATACCATCTTCCCAACGAAAATTACAACATCTTCTTCTTCTTCAACTAAAGAACCACTTACATATAACCCCGAGTTTTACTATAAATTGTTCTCTCCTAAAAAACCCCCTACGCTAGATAGTAAATTTAACTTTCAACAGTATAAACAAAATGTAAACGAACTATTAAATAAAGTGCGAACCCAGCAAGAAAAGAAATAAAAATAAAACCCTCGCCTTTAAAAAGACGAGGGTTTTAAATGTTTGATTTTGTTATTATTTATAAGAAATAGATTTTAATTTTTGTTTATATATTAAAAAGAAAGAAGAAAGAAAGGAGGGGTTTTTATTTTTTTAAAAGCTATCATACTTGATTTTAATTGATGGCCCCATTGAAGCTGAAACTGTTAAATTTTTAAAATAATTTCCTTTAACAGTATTTGGTTTTAGTCTCCGGATTAGTTGTAATAATGTTTTTGCATTTTCAACTAAATGACTTGCTTCCATATTGGTTTTACCAATTAAAGAATGAATAATGCCATATTTATCGGCGCGGTAATTAGCTTTTCCTTTTTTAATTTCGGCAACGGCTTTCTCTGGGTTTGGCGATACTGTTCCAGTTTTTGGGTTGGGCATTAGACCTTTTGGGCCTAATTTTTTCCCATACCGGCCTAAGATGGGCATTAGTTTTGGTTCGACTACTAATATATCGAAATTAAAATTATCAATTTTAAGATTTGCTTCTAGTTCCGCTGTAGAATAAATCAGATCAGCGCCTGCTTTTAAAGATTTTGTTGCAATCTCAGCAGAATCTGTTGCTACCAAAACGCGGATGTTTTTGCCAGTTCCGTAAGGGAGAACGACGGCCCCACGGAGTTGTTGGTCCGCTTTTCGGGTATCAAGATTTAATCTAATTGCAAGATCAACTGAACCAGAAAATTTTGTATAAGAAGTTTTTTTGACTAATTCCATTGCCTCTTCGAGAGTGTAAAAACGGTATTTATCGACTAGTTTACGGGCTTGAAGTAATTTTTTGGAAACTTTTTTCATTATTTAGTACTTTTTAGAAATTCTTCAATATTTTCGATTTCAACGCCCATTTGTTTACAAGTGCCATAAACTGTAAGAATTGCCTTATTAATATCGTCGGTATTTAAATCCGGCAGTTTGTATTCGGCAATTTCTTTTAGTTGGGCAAAACTAATTTTGCCAACTTTTTCATTATTTGGTTTTTTTGCACCTGATTCGATTTTAGCAGCTTGTTTTATTTTATAAGATGTTGGTGCTGTAAATAGTTGGAAATCGAAACTTTTATCTTTAAAAATCGTTATTTTAACAGGCACAGGCTCACTCCCGCGGGATTTTGTTTTGTCATTGAACTTCTTTGTAAATTCAGGCATTACAATTCCAAGACCGGCAAGGGCAGGCCCAGGTTTTGCCTGCCCTGCGGTGAATTGCAATTTTGCAACCCGAACAACGTTTTTTTTTACCATTTCGAGCAACCTTTCTGTTTTGGATTTTAGATTCTCTTAGTGGTTAGCGATTTTTTTTTTTTTTAAAGAAATCTCCCACAAAAAAATCAACAAATAAGTTATAATATTTTATTTAAATTATAACTTATTATTTTTTTAATTTTGCTTTTTGCTTTTTTTTGCTATAATAACATAAAAAAGCAAAAATTTGTATGGTGCTCTCGACAAGACTTGAACTTGCACCCGTTTCCGGATTAGAACCTCAATCTAACGTGTATACCAATTTCACCACGAGAGCATTAATGGCGGATCAGACAGGATTTGAACCTGCGCGGGCCCTTTTAAGACCCCTAATACGTTTCCAACATATCCTCTTCAGCCTCTTGAGTACTGATCCATTTTCTTTTTTATAAATTATAACAGTATATAACAGTATAAATAATAACATAAAAAAAGGAAAAAAGTGAAAAATTTTTCACTATTTTTTCTAAAATGCAATATCAAACTCGCTTGGCAAATCAGCTCTAAATTCACATCTTTTGCCATCAAGATCTGTAAAAATTATTTTATATGCATGGAGCCTTTGCCCTAATTTGTCTACTTTTTGCCCATAAATTGGATCGCCATAAATCGGAAAGCCAATATGCGCCAGATGAACACGAATTTGGTGCGTTCGGCCGGTTTCCAGTTGACATTTTACAAGACTAAGATTTTGATTTTGATAAATAAAGTTTTTAACTAATTTAACATGCGTAATTGCTGGTTTTGCATTAAAAAAACTGATAGTTTTTTTTAAGGGATTTTTTAAATCCCTAGCAATTGGCAAATTTATTTTCATCATTTTATGTAAAACTTTGCCAACCACAATTGCTTTATAAAACCTTTTAATTTCTCGTTTTGCCAGTTGATTTGCAAAAAAATTATGAGCAGCGACATTTTTTGCAACTAAAATAAGGCCAGTTGTGTCTTTATCAAGACGGTGAATAATCCCAGGCCTGATATGATCATTTCTTAGTAAATCAGCCTCAAAATAAGAAATAATTCCGTTTAAAAGGGTATTATCTCAGTTGCCGATTCCGGGATGTACTACTAAATTTTTTGGCTTATTAATTAAAAGAATATTTTCGTTTTGAAAAACAATTTCAAGCTCCATTTTTATTGGCTTTAGCGAAATTTTTGGCGCTTGATAGTCATTGAAAATTTTTACTTTTTGTCCGGTTTTAACAATTTGGTTTTTTTTTAAAACAAAATTGTTATCAATTAATACTTTTTTTTGTAAAATTAAATTTTCCGCATTTTTCCGGGATAAATTAGTTAGTTTCGTAATTAGAATATCAATGCGGATTGGTTTGTTTTCGTAGATAAAATTAAGAATTTGGTCGCTGTGCATAAACTTTTCACAATTCTTTGTGATAAAAAAGAATTATTTCATCAATTAAAGGATAGACTAAATATTCAATTTCGTTATTATCTTGACTTTGCTGAATTTCTTTGCAAATTTTAAGAACTTTCTTGATTTGTTTTGCTATTTTTTCTAAAACTTCTTCGCTTGATCAAATCTGTGACGGAAATAATTCAAAATCTGAATTTTGGCTTACATCAGAAAAACTAGCAAGGGCAATTGTTCCAAGAGCGCGCAATTTTTCGGCTAGTTCATCGATAAAATTGTTTGTTTCACTAGCTAATTTATCAGTAAATTTATGAATTATTATAAAGTCAATATCTTGTAAATTTCAATGGAAATTTTTAAGATTTGTATAAAATATAGTTAAACTTGCTTGTAGTTGCGCTAGTTTTTTCAACATTTTTGCTATTTGTTATTCCTTTTTTAAGCTATTTTTTATTTTTAGGTTGTGCTTTTGCCGCCATACGACGGAATCTTTCGATTCTACCGGTTGTTCGATTCAAAGAACGATCACCCGTAAATTGTGGATGACAACCAGAACAGATATCAATTGTAAATTTTTCGGCAACGGTTTTTATGGTAAATTGGGAGTTGCAAGTTGAACAAGTCAGAACAAGGTCGTGTTGTTCGGGATGAATATTTTTTTTCATTTTTAGTTTCCTTTAAAATTGATTTAGCTGTGCGAGCAATTTTACCATAATTTTTATAAAGTTTTTAAAATTTTGATGGTAGAATATCTTTTATAATTTTGGTTTTTTATTTTATACTATTGATAGCAAAAACCAAGAAAAATTAAAAATTTTCTGCTAAAATTTTTAATTGATTTTGATGTTCATTTACAAAATCAATTAAGGGTTTTTGGCTTGCTGGGGATACTTTGGTTCCGGCAAGGACAAAAATTTCTGCTTTAACTTTTGCACCAAGAAATTCAAAAATTTGTTTGATTAGCGCGCTGTGATTGCCAAAAGGATACCAACCAATTGGTGCGCCTTGGGCAGTCAAAATTTGTACATTTTGAATATTTTTTAGTAACCCAACATAATTTCCGTTACTTTTATCAAATAAAAAAGTTTTATTTGGCACTGTGATTGCATCAAAAAAGTTTTTTGTTGTTGCCGAATAATTAAAATTTGTCATTGAAGTTGAAAAAACAATTTTATTTGCTTGTTTTAGTTTTTTAATTCAAAAATCTGATTCAGCTTTTTGATAAAAACTAGCATCATTAAAATTTTCCGCTGTTAGGTTAATATTTGCAAGCGGAAACTGGTTTAAATCATAAACCTCAATTTGGTCTTCAGAGTGGATTTTTTGATAAAATTCAATAAAAAGATCGGCTAGATGTGAAGAATATGAGCCTTTTTTTTCATTAACAGATGATTTTAGTACTAAAATGTTCACGGTTTTCCTTTTTTTTTTTTTTTTTTTTAGAAACTTTTTGCTATTTTTTTGATATAACCTATTAGTTTTTCATCAAAATTAGCTCCTTTATATTTATGCGATTCCTCGATAACTAAAGGTGTATTGATTTTTTTAGCGCCAAGGAAATTAAAAGTGCCAGCAATTGTCTCAACTGGGCTTGGATTAACAAAATCTTCTTGTTTTGAATGCGCGCTTAAAATAATTTGCACATTTTCGATATTATCAAGGAGTCCAATAGAACCGCCTTTTTTTGCGTATTTATAAGAAAAAGTTCGATCAGCAAGGCAAATTGCGTCAAAAAAATTTTTAATTTGCGCTGAATAACCTCAGTTAATTATTGGTGAAGAAATTATTACCTTTTTTACAGTTTTTAATTTTTCAATTCAAAAATCAGCATTAACATCCTGTCAAAAATGAGGAAAATTTTCAGAATTTAGTGATATTTTTCCTACTTTTTCATTATTTAGGTCAAATTCACTAATATTGATATGCGGGTTGTCTTTTTTGTATTCAGAAATAAAAAGATTTGCAATTCTATTGCAAGTCGAATCCGGATTTAGATGTGATTTTATATACAAAATTTCTGTCATTTGCTACCTCAACTAATATTTGAAAAAACAATTTTTCGTGTATAATTTTCAAAATAATTATACTTTAAAATTGCCAGAATAAGAGTCGAAAATTTAAAAAAGACTCTTTTTAGTTGTTAGAACAAGAAAATTTTTTCTTTGAATTTTTTTGTTTTACATTATAATTTTACAGTATTTGAGGCGAGTTGGCAGTCATGAAAAAGATTTTTAAACATATATTCGTGATGTTTTTAAAAACAAAAGTTATTTTTATTGGGCTAATAACTTTAGTTTTTTTTAATGCCGCAATTTTTACTGCTTTATTTACCGCAAACCGCGCTTATGTTAATCGTTTAGATGAATATAAACAATTTTCTGGATTGCAAGATGCCACAATTAATACCGAATTTAACTATTTTGGAAACGCACAAAATAATGGTTATGACTCGCTTGAGCCAGAAATTTATCTGCCTTTGGATACAAGCCAAACTAAAAAACAATTAATAATAAATAGTAACTATATCAGTCTTGGTTCAATTTTGGGCAAAAAAAATAAAAATAATGACTATATTCATGTAAGCGAGTTCAGTCGCGAGTTTTATCTTAACGGAAAATTAGCGGAAAATAACACTTTTCAGCTTGAAAAACAAGCTTTTTTTCCTGTTTTTAGAACTAGTAATGGAAACAGTTTTGAAAAAAAAATTCAAAAATATACAATTTTAAAAACAGAACAAATCACTTTAGATAAAAAAGATTATAAACCAAGTGATATCCTTGTTTTTTATTACCAAGGGAAAGACATTATTGTTAGTTTCGTTAATTCTCTTGTAATTAATGGGCTTACAAAAATTGCAACTTTTGATCCAATTTTAGGCTCTAATTGGCAAAAACAAGGAATCGGCTATGAGCTAAAAGGCGATGATTTATTACCGCTTTTGAATATCAAACAAAACGAAAATCACGAATATGATTTTGTCGATAACCCTAATTTACAAGCATTTATTAACTTTAAAAAGGGGCCAGAAAATAATATTGAAGTTGAAATTAAATCTGATAAATTTAATTTAGTTAATGATCTTAGTTGAGAATCTAGTGTATTTCATATTTTTGATCCAGGTCAGACATATAATTTAGAGCCAAAATGAATCCGAAATCTAAAAACAAAAATAGAATATGTAAATCACAAATATAAACTTAAGGAAATTGACGATAAAAGTCAAAATTTTACCGGTTTTATTAAAAAGTATCTACTTTATTTAAAAGAAAATTTTCCTAAAAAATTTCAAGAACTACAAAATATTAATTACTGAGAAAAAAGAATTACAACAACTGATGGTGATAAAGAAAGCGTTGTTTCTGGTGATTTATCAATTTCTGATCTTAGTATTCCGTTTTATAAAAAAGGAGAAAATTCTTCATCTGTTAGCACAATCGCCGAAATCCAAAAACTTAATAATAGCAACAATTTATCATTAGTCACAAACGAGCAATTAAATAATTTATCAAATTCAAATATTAAAAATTCAACCTTTTTGTCCTTATCACAAAATGTACAAGAATATGCAAATTTGTATTTTTACCAAAATTTACAGAATTATACCCAAAAAATTGCTGGCAAAGACGAAAAAGTCGTTGATTCAATCGGGACTCGCCAAACACTAACAATTGATGTTCAACAAAAAGATGAGAATTCCAGCTCAAAACAAGTAATTCACTTTATTAATTCTGGAATTAGTCCAGAAGTTTTCAATAAGGTTAACTTTCAAAATCAAGAATATACCCAAGAACAACAATTAGGCCGTCTTTTCCATGAAATGCATAATTTTAATGCTAATTCGCAAAGCAGATTATATCCTAAACCAGGGAAGATTTCTGACCAGGCAAAACCAAAGATTACTACCATTTTTCAGGCAAAAATAATTGATAATGTTTTTAAAAATTATGCAATTGATCCAAATTATATCGATTTAAAAGTTGATTTTGGTAATGTTGAATTCCAAAATGATAAAAAACTAATTTATGAATATTATAATAACGTAAAAATTGTTCAACTTAAAAAAGTCAAATCTGACCAACCTGATTTAGGATTTAATATTTTACCAAAATCGGATTTTCATGGTATAATTTTGCTTCCTGAGTATCAATTTGGTTATGTTTTTAAAAATTTAGGGGAAATTAATTGGACTTTATTGCCTGAGAATATTATAAAAACTGACAATACCGCAAATCCGGTAACGCGAGAACAACAAGTTCAATTTTTGCTTGCTAACTTTCTTGATAATAACAATTTTGAAATTGATGCCAAAATTGGCTCAAATGGTTGGCAGAAAAAAATTAGTAATTATTCAAATATTTCAACAATTCCCTTAATTTATTATTTTTTTTCTGCAAATGTACAAAATGAAATTGCCACACAAAACACCGCTCGTTCTTTATTTACGCAAATTGGTGATGCAATTAATAATTCTGTTTTAGTTGATAAAAAATTTCTTTTAAAACCTGATGTTGATGCGGTTGTTAGCGCACTTGCTGATGCTGCAGAAGAAATTAGATTAGTAGATATTTTGTCATATCGTACTAAAAATTACAATTTATTGGCAGATTTTATTGTAAAAGCCGGAAGAATTTTACTAAAAAATAACCGCACAACAATAATTAACGATATTTTAGCCAATTTTCTTGACCAAATAATTTTACAAACAAAAAATTTCGGTGTTTCGAGTGCAGAAAAAAGTCTTTTTTTTGTAAAACAAATTTATGCACTAAGTCCGCTTTTAAATGCTGCTGGTATTAATTTTCTTGACGAGCTGCAAAAATTTGCAAGCGTTGAAGCCTTAAGTAGAGCAATCAAAAATCCAATTAATTTGTTAACGGGTTTTAAAAAAATTATTTATTCAATTAATTTTGAACAGCTTTTTAAAAATTTAGACAACTGATTTTCTAATCTAAAAAGCCCAGCTCAACCTAATTTACTAAAAATTTTCACAATTCACGATTTTTTCAAAGAACTTTTAGGAACAATTGATCAACAAATATTAAAATCAGGACTGATTGATATTATTAATGAAATTGATTTTAATGCCATTTTTTCAACAGTTGTTAATGAAAAAACTAAAGGGTTTTTTGGTTTTTTAGTAAAACCAATTGCTGAAAAATTTGCAAAAGATAAGCAAAATGAAATTATTAAAATTCTTGGAAAACTAAATGGCAAAAAAGATGGCGAAAACCCTTATTCAAATATTAATGAAGGTTTAGTTGAACTAGTTATTAATTTTGATATTCCATCTTTTGTAAGAAATTTAAATTATCTTGAAAAAACAAGTTATTCTGCTGGATATGAAAAATTCTTGCAATTAAACGAAAATCAGAAAAAAACTGAGCAAAATAATGTATTTTTCCAAAAAGTTAATTTAGATTTAAATGATTATCTAACCGCGTTAATTGCGGCTTTTTTCCGCAATGATAAATCGCGACAAAGCACAATTAATTCAATAATTAAAATGATAAACGTTTCTTCTAAAGCCGAAGATTCTGGAAGTAGCGAAGTTGGTCTTCGTTATTTTCTCCCGGCAAAGGATGAGCAAAAAATTGATATCTATGATTTACAATTTATTTCCGCAAATTGAGGTTCTGCCCAAATTAGCGGAAATCCAACCGCAGAAATTGGGCGTATTGATATTCTTGCAAATTCAATTTTAACAAAAATTAATGAAAACCCTAACTTAAAAATTGTTAATCTTACTTTAAATGAAAGAGTTTTTTTAAATAAATATCTCAAAATTGCAAATCTTAACAATCTTTTAGATATAAAAGAAAAACTTGAGCAAATCAAGGAAATTTATAGCTTATTTCGCTTTAAAAATTATACAAAATCCGGAAATTTTATTATAAATATAAAACCCCCAAGTCTTGAAAATAATGATATTTTCGCAAATAGTGAAACAATTGCCGATATTTTATATTATATTTCAAATTCTATCAAAATTCCTGTTGATATAAGCGATAATTTACCCGCATCTTCGCCTGCGTTGCGGCTAAAACCTATTTATATTTCTGCATCTGAGAGTCAAATTAATAAATTACATAATTCACTTCTTGAAAATCCTGAATTAATTAGTCAATTAGCAATTCGAACATACCGTTTTTGAATCCGTTTTGTAGCCGAGACAAATCTTTCAAATTTCGATTTACAAAAGGCATTTAAAAAATTATTTTCTGAGGCAATTTCTGGGTCATTAGCAAACGAGTTAAATAATACTGAATTATTTGGGAAAATTAAAAACCTTGAAAATCAAGAAGGACTTTTTGCCGGTTTGCCAGCGCCTTCAAGAGCGATTTTACAACCTTATTTTACCAGCTTAAATCTAGCAGAAGATCCAAATTTTCAAAATCTTTTAAATGATCCAGTTTTTGAGAAAAATTATACCGATAAATCTGGAAAGTCAACAAATTTAAAAACTTGACTTGAAGAAAATCGTGTAGAATTTGTAGAAAACTTAGGCTTTCTTGCTTATTATAGCAAAAATTTTCCTTTTGAAACTCGTTTTGATAAATCGCTTAAATATATAATGGAAAATTTTCTCTTAAATGATAAATTTTCCGATTCTCCTTTTAAAAAGCGCTTTCTTTCTTTGTTAGTAGAAGAATTTGCCAGCATAAATCCATTACTTTCTGGATTAAATCTTGACTCACTTGGTTTAAGCCAATTTTTCGCGGCACAATTACCGCAAATCCCTTTATGATTTACAACAAATCCTGAGGCAAAAATCAAATCTGGCGTCAATAATTTTAATCTTGCTTTTATTCTTCACTCACGACTTCCAAAAATTTCCCAAATTCAAGTAGCTCCTTCAATGCTTGAAAAAGAATTTTTAAAACTTTTGCAAGATTCTAGCAAAAAAAGCAAAGCCATTGTACCTTTTGTTTTCAATACAAATGTTAGCGAAATTTCTCTTGATTATTATAAACTAGCAGCAATTTCAAAACAACTTGCAAAAAAAGCAAAAGAAAATCCGGAATTTTTTGGGATTAATATTTATAAATTTTATGATAAATTTTTTGGCAAAATAATTGTTTCCCGCGTTGCAAATAATTCAATTAATATCGATGATAACCGCGCCTATGTTGTTAAGGTAAATAATTCTTATTTAAAGGCCAATAAAAAACAAGCTTTTTTGGGTAAAATTCCTGATAATGCCAGCGATATTGAAAAATTAATTGAACAACTAGATCAAAAATATATTCTAAATGCTGGCGGACTTAAATATATTATTGTTGGCAATGATTTTAGTGTTGATTATTTATATCCGGTAATTGATGAGAAAAATATTAAACTAGATCCTGCAAACCAAGCACTTGCTTATGTTAATAAATTCGGTTTTGACAAAGCGCGATTTTCTTATCGCTCAAATCCAATCAAAAATTATTTGCTTGTTAGGTTAAAACCGAATGCTGATTTACAAAAATTTAAATCTGATACGGATAATTTAATTGCTAAAAATTTTGCGACTAATTATTATCAGCGTACTTTTTTAACAAATGAAAATGATTATCTCAATCCCGAACGCTCTTTACGAATCGCGGTTGGCACTAATATTATTGCTACTTTTTCCAAAACTAATTTTTATCTTAGTTTATTTTTATCACTTTTAGTTTTTTTTGCTGTTGCTTTTATTATCAAACGCTATATTTCAACAAATAATAAAGTTTTAGGAATTCTCCGTGCCCAAGGATATTCACTTTTTGAAATCGCAACAAGCTTTCTTTCAATTGGTTTTATTATTGCGCTTGTTGGTGGGGGTCTTGGCTATCTTGTTGGGTTTTTTGCAAAAATACCGCTTATTAATCTAATTTCCCAATTTTGAGAATTTGATATTAATATTTACCGTTTTGATCCAATTTCGTTTATTTTTTCTTTAATTATTTCTTTTTTAGCGCTATCGGTTTTAATTTATTTAGTAATATTTTGGAATCTAAGGCAAAAACCTTACCAATTATTATCAGGAATTAGTGAGATTAATACTTCAAAATTCGCCCAAAAAGTCGCAAAAGTGTTCTGAAAAAGCGAAATTGTTAATAAATTCTCAATTTCGCTATTAATAAATTCAATTTGGAAAATAATTTCTCTTGCATTGGCAATTGTTGTTGTACAATTTGTTTTAATTTTTTCATTATCATCTTATAATATTTTTCAAAATACCTTAAATAAAACCTACCAAAACCGACATTATACTTATAAAATCAATCTGTTTACACCTACAAAAGAAGGTGGCCCGCACGTTATTTATAATGCCAAAGATCTTAATAAAAATCTTTATGTTCCTGCTGGCATTACAACAGAGGTAAATTTTAATTCGCCCAATTATTTCCGCCCCGGAAATCCGAGTGTTTTTGGCAATTCAAATAAAAATGGGGAGATTAATTTACTAGCAAAAACCCCGGTTGTTCTAACCCGCTCAAGTTTAAATATAAAGCAAAACGATACAAACGCACCCTCAATTTTTGATATTGTTCTAGCAAATTTACCTGAGTCACTTAAAAATAATATTTTTGCAATTTCAAACAAAGTGGTTCTCCAAATGGAAAAAGCGCAGAATATTCCTGAAAAAATTCGCCAAAAACAACCTTATTTTAAATATCTAGTTGATGATACAAATCCAAACCAAGGCAGGTTTTGGTATTATAGTTTTGATAAGACAAAAAATGATTACCGCGCTTTTGAAGTATCAATTTTTGGCCAATCCCAAAGCCGCGATGCTTATCGCAAGTTTTTAGTTGATTCTTATTTAAATAATCAAGTTAATAAGGATTTTAATGTTGGCTTTGGTGGTATTGCCTTTAGTCAATTACAAAATGAAAAATTCCCTAAAAACCATGTTTATACTTATATTGATACAACATATAAAAGCGAGAATGACTTTGAAAGCGGTCTCAAAATTTACGGTTATAATACAAAGGAAGAAAAAAATCCGATTATTGCAATAAAAGATCAATATGGTAATAATTTATTAACAGAAATTGCAAAATACAAAGTAAATGAGGGAATTTATCCTTTGATAATAAATTATGTATTTGCAAAAAAACATAATTTAGCGCGAAATTCAGTAATTGAGCTACCAATTTTGAATTCAGTTAACCGCTATGAAGCCAAAATTAAAAATATTCCCCAAAAAACGGCGAAATTTAAAGTTATTGGCATTTCTGATACTTATATTAATTCAGAGCTTGTAACATCCCAAGAAATTGCCAATAAACTTTTAGGGCTTGATATTTTTGCAAAAAATTTAGCCCCTTATAATTTAAAACCTTTTAATGGGATTATTCTTGCAAGTCCAGAAGTTGAACAGATTAGTAATTCTTTTAGTTTATACTCGCCTTCAGGGTATTGAGCCGGAAATTCAGAGATTAAAGTAGATACGTTAAATCAAGACGATACAACCGGCTTTTTTGCTAACATTTTCGCTTTTAGCGAAAATGAGCAAAGCAAAACTAAAGGTGCTTTAGAACTTGCTGGGTATTCGAAATCCGATATTTTAAAGGTGATTAATTTCCATAAACATAAAAACGAAAAACAATGACTAGATGTAAATTCCCCGCTTAATTTCAAATCTTTAGTCGATCCTTCTTTTGTAAACCAAAATATTCCTGCAATGAAACAAGCGCTTAAAAATTTTAACCAAATTTATGGGGATACAATCTACCAAATTGTTGTTTTAGGTGTTGAAGAAAAGAATATCGAAACTAACTTTATTTCAAATTTTGCGAATTTATTTGGTGCTGGAGTTAATATTGTTGTGGTGATTTTCTTAATTGTTTCACTGATCATTTTAGTAATAATTGCTTCTTCAATTATTAATGAAAACCAAGAAAATATCGCAATTCTTGATGTTTTAGGTTATGCTAATAAAACAAAAGTGCGCCTATTTTATAGTATTTATTTACCAGTTTTAGTTCTTGGTTCTTTAGTTGCAATTCCGTTTGTAATTTTTGTAATGGGAATTTTTAATTCCTATATTTTATTTACAAATGGTGTGTTTTTATCGCTTGGCCTTTCGGCGGGAGTTTTTTTCGCCGCGGTTGGTATTATTAGTATCGTTTTTGTCGCTGTGCTCGCGATTTTATGATATTTTCTCACGAAACGCAAATCAGTTTATATTATAAAAGAAAGGATTTAGGTTAGAATAATTCTAAACCTTCGGGATTTTTTATTAAATAAAAGGAGGAAATAGTGTATAATTTTTTCTCAAAAGCAAAAAAAGTCAAAGCGCAAAAACAAGCTTTGCAAATAATCAAGCAAACAAATCAAGCTAATTATTCAAGCAAACAATTAAAATTAATTCGCTGAGCCAATGATAATCCGCGAGTTAAAGTCGGCAAAATCGATAATAAAAACTCGCCAGGAGCAATTATCGATTTTAAAAATGTGGCAAAATATTACCTTTTTGGTTCAGTTGTTACCAAGGTATTCACTGGTCTTAATTTCAGTGTTGCAGCTGGCGATTTTGCAATTTTAAGTGGAAAATCCGGATCGGGCAAGTCAACAATTCTTAATTTAATGTCAGGTTTAGATCGGGCAACCGAAGGCGAAATTGTTGTTGATTCAGTTAATTTAGCTTACTTAAAAAACGCTGACCTTACTAAATTTCGCCGCCAAAATGTTTCTTTTATTTTTCAATCGTATAATCTTTTAGGCAATATAAACGGTTATGATAATGTCGAAGTTGGCGCTTATCTACAAAAAGATAAAACTAAATTACTCGATATTGAAAAGCTTTTTGCTGAATTTGAACTTGAAGATATCAAATTCAAGTTCCCCTCACAAATGTCTGGCGGGCAGCAACAGCGAATTTCAATTCTCCGTGCGCTTGTTAAAAACGCCAAAATAATTTTTGCCGATGAACCAACTGGCGCACTTGATGAAAATAACAAAAATATCGTGCTAAAAACTTTAAAATATATTAACCAAAAATACAAAACTACAATCGTTATGGTTTCTCATGACCCAACAATGGAACCACTTGCTGATTTAATTATCAAACTTAAAAATGGGCAACTAACAACCAGAAGGCAAAAATCTCTAACTTTTGCTGAGTTTCTCGCCCTTGAAACCAAAGACGGGCAAAATTCAAACAAAAATGTGGAAAAAAATTAGGAAAATAATGCAATTTTTACTTTTTTTTAAACTTTTTTCAAAAAAATATTAATATATAACAAACGCAGGAAAATCAGTTAGTCAATGAACATAAAAAAAATTTCTGTTGCCGAATCAGTGGGGAAAGGTCATCCTGATAAAATTTGTGACCAAATTAGCGATGCAATTCTTGACAAAATTTTAAAGCAAGACAAAAATGCCCGTGTTGCCATTGAAGTTATGGCCTCAAATCGCCTAATTATTATAGGCGGTGAAGTTTCGACAAGTGGTTATGTTGATTTAGTGAAAACTGCTTGGGAAATTCTTTTTGAAATTGGTTACAATGAAAATGATTTTACAATAATTTCCAATGTCAACCGTCAATCAACCGAAATTGCAAAACTTGTGAATCATAAAAACGGAGCTATCGGTGCTGGCGATCAAGGTGTTGTTTATGGTTTTGCTACAAATGAGTGCGCAAATTTTATGCCTTTAGCACAAAATTTAGCTCATTATTTAGTTAAAAAAGCCGAACAGCTCCGTAAAAGTGGTCAATTTCAATTTGCATTTGCCGATATGAAATCTCAAGTTGTAATCAATTATGATAAAAACAATAAACCTAAAGTAAAAAGTATGTTAATGTCAATCCAACACGATCCAAATTTTAATTACGATAATTTTGTTAAATTTGTAACTAACAAGATTATGATTCCCGCAGCAAAAAAGTATAATCTTAATCTTGATTTTAAAAAAAACGTCAATAAATCAGGCAATTTTACTATTGGAGGTCCAATAGGTGATACTGGTCTTACCGGACGAAAACTAATTATCGACACTTATGGTGATAGCGCAAAACATGGTGGCGGGGCTTTTAGCGGCAAGGATTATACAAAAGTTGACCGTACTGGCGCATACATTGCGCGGTGAATTGCCAAAAATCTTGTCGCCGCTAAAATTGCTGATGAAATCGAAATTCAATTTAGTTATACAATCGGCAATGAATATCCTGAATTAATTAATATAACATCTGTAAAAAATGCAAAACTTCCGAACACAAAAATTATTGAAGTTATTAAAAAAGTCTTTGATTTACGTTTAGTTTGTCTAATTTCTGAGCTTGATTTGCAAAAACCAATTTATCGCAACTTAGCAGTTTATGGTCATTTTGGTCGCGACGAGCTTAATTTGCCTTGAGAGAAATTAAATTATGTTAGAAAAATCCAAGACTTAATTGATAATAGCGAATAGAGCTAACAATTTTTAAAAAAGTTTAGTTAGTATTTTAATATCTAAAAATTTTTTGCGTTTGTATTTAAAAAGTTGTTTAATTTTCGCTAGTTTTTTAAAAATTGAATTTTTATTCTTTAATTTATAAGTATAAAAACTTTCTGTAAAAAGCAAAATTCAAAATCCTTTTTTCAATTATTTTTTGATATAAAATTATTGTAAAAAAAATTAATTTTTTCTTGGTAAAAATAAAAAAAGTACTATAATTTCAAAGATGATTTGTGCCATCATAGCTCAGTCGGCAGAGCACATCCATGGTAAGGATGGGGTCGCAGGTTCGATTCCTGTTGTTGGCACCATAACTTTTTGACCAAAAGATGCTAGAAAAAAGCATCTTTTTTACTTAATTTGATTAATAAAAGGACTAGAATAAAATGAAATCAGCTATTGTTTTATTTGTTGGGGATATTTTTGGGACGCCGGGAATAGCGATGTTTAAAGAACATTTTGAAATTTTAAAGCAAAAATACCAATTTGATTTAGTGATTGTCCAAGCCGAAAATATTACCGGGAGAAAAGGTCTTAATAAAAAAGATTATCTTTATCTAAAAAAAATAGGTGTTGATATTTTTACAATTGGCAATCATGTCTGATCTAATCCAGAAATTAATTTGATAATCGATAATCCTGACATTGTCCGCCCGCTAAATATTGATAAAGAATATAAAGGAAAAGGTTCTACTATAATTGAAAAAAGTGGAAAAAGATTTCGAATAACCTCACTTCTTGGTGTTGCTTTTAATAAATTAGTCAAGCCTTGGAACCATAAATTTGCCAATAATTTTTTTGATGCAATTGATAAAATTCTTTTTGAGAATCAAGCTGATTTTCATATTGTTGATTTTCATGCAGAGACTACAAGCGAGAAAAATACTTTAGCAATTTATCTAAACGGCAAAATTAATGCGCTTTTAGGGACGCATACTCATGTCCAAACTGCAGATTCACGCAAATTATCGCTTGGAACTTTATTTATTACCGATGTTGGGATGACTGGCCCCGCAAATGATGCAATTGGCGTTAAGTTTCTCGATGTTTATAATAGAATTAGGTATAATAAAAGTACAAAATTTCGCACTTCTGAAAATCCTTGTCAATTTAATGCGGTTATTTTAAAATTAAACCAAGATCTTGAAAAGCAAGAAATTATTCCAGTTAATATATACAAGGAAAATACCGAAGCAAATTAATGCTTTTTGGTCAGACATTTTTTCTTTGAAAGCAAAAGAAAAAACTAAATAAATGTTGTAAGGTAATTAATTAAAATTTTTTTAAAAAATTTTAATTAATTACCAATGCGAAAGTGGCAAATTTCACCATCTTGTATTAAATAATCTTTTCCTTCTAGTCGCATTTTTCCTTTTTCTTTTACATTTTTTTCACTACCAGCTTGAATAAAATCTTCAAATGAGATAATCTCAACGCGAATAAATTTTTTGCGGAAATCAGAGTGAATAATTCCGCCGCAATCAAGTGCGCTTGTGTTTTTTTTAAAAGTTCAGGCTCTTACTTCTTTTTTACCAACGGTGAAAAAAGTTGCTAAATTTAAGAGGCGAAAACTATAAAGGGCTAATAAATCAAGTGAGGAAAATTCAAGTTCGAACTCATTTAAAAACATTTCTTTTTCCTCATCGGTAAATTGCGACATTTCTTGTTCTAAAAGAATGCAAATTGGGATTAGACTAGCATTTTCTTTTTCTAAATAGGATGTTAACTTTGAAAAATAAGGATTAGATCTTGGGTTTTTCAGCGATTTTTGGTCTAAATTACCAACGTATAAAATTGGCTTAATACTTAAAAGTTGTCAATTTTTAATTAGCAAAAGTTCATCAGAATTTAGATCTAAATCGCGCACTGGTTTGCCGTTTTGCAAATGGGCTTGCACTTTTTTTGCAAGTTCTGTTTCTATTTTAGCTTTTTTATCGTTTGTGTTATTGACTTTTTTTTGCAAGCGTGTGATTATCGACTCGATTGTACCAAGATCGGCGAAAATTAGTTCAAGGTTAATTGTTTCAACATCGGAAATTGGGTCGATTTTGTTGTTAATATGGATGATTTTTGAATCCTCAAAACAACGGACAACGTGTACTAGACAATCAACATCTCTAACATTTGCAAGAAATTTATTACCTAGCCCTTCACCAGTTGAGGCCCCTTTTATTAAACCGGCAATATCAACAAAAGAATAAGTAGCAAAAACAACCTTTTCGGGATTAACGAGTTTTGCCAGCTGAATAATTCGCGGATCGCGAATTATTACAGTGGCAATATTAGGTTCGATTGTGGCAAAAGGGTAATTTGCAATTTCCACTTTCATTTTTGTAAGCGCGGAAAATAACGAAGATTTTCCGACATTAGGTAGGCCAATTAAACCGGCTTTTAAGTTCATTTTGGAAAATTAAGCACGGGTTTTATCGTAATTTCCGCGGATTCTATCGCCAATAAAAGGTAATAAAGCAAGATAGCGAGCTCTTTTAATTGCAAGCGCTAATTTTCTTTGGTGTTTTGCACAATTTCCAGTGATTCGTGATGGCTGAATTTTGCCAAAGGCATTAATAAAACGTTGGAGAATTTCTGTTTGTTTATAGTCAATATAAAATAATTTCGCATCACAGAATTGGCAAACTTTTTTTTTGAATTTTTTTGCAAATTTTTTATTCATTTTTATCACATCCTTTTAATTAATTATTCTTTATTAGGGTCAAGATCATCAATGTCTCAATAATCGGCAAAGGGGTTTTCTTTATTTTCAGTAGCAATATTATCCGTTATTTCCGTAGGTAAGTCGAAAAGCTGACTTTTCTCATCTTCGGTTTTTATCGAATGTCTAAAATCAAGATGTTCTTGCATTTCCGGGTCATCATAGATTGTCTCGAAAGTAGGCGCTGAAGTTTTTTGACTTAACTTTTGTCTACGCATTTCTAATTGATCTTTAGTTTCTAATGTCTGAAAATTTTCAAGGCTTACCTCATAATTTGTAATATAAGCGTTTGTATTGCTAATAACACGGTTTCCCTGTAGCGAACCTTCGATCGCAAGCAAGCTTCCGACAGTTATTAATTTATCTAATAAGGTTGCATTTTGGCGTCAGGCAACAATTGGGATAAAATCTGTAATCTGGCTGCCATCATGACTGTATTTTCGTCTAGAAACAGCTAAATTAAAACGTAAAAAAGCGAGGTTCGATTTAGTATTTAAAAGCACCGGTTTTGATGATACTCTGCCAATTAAAATAATTTTATTCATAATATTTAAAAATTCTAATTAACTTTGCAGTTTTTTTAATAAAAGATAATTAATTAGCACTTTGCGTTTTTTGGTTTAAATTTTGTTCTTTGTCTTTGGTTATAAATTTGCTGTTTTTTAACTTGTTATAATATGGTTGTTTTTGTCGGTTTTGCTCTAAACGTTGTTTTGGATTATTAATTTTAAAAGCTGGCTTTTCAAGAAAATCGCGTTTTATAGTAAATTTTTTTGCGCGATTTCTAATTTTTGGTTTATGTTTTAGTCCCTTTTCGCTATCAAGATTAACTATTAAATATCGTCAAATTACTTTAGTAATATTAGCACGGCGAACAAATTCGCCAATTAACTTTGATGGCGCGGCAAGATTAACTAAGAAATATTGGGCTGTTTTTGCTTTTCGAATCGGGTAGGCGAGATTCGTAATTTCAAGTTTTTGCAGTTTTTCAGTCGAATTTTGACCAAAAACAGTTTTTAGCAAATTATCTAAAACTGACATTTCTGCTTTTGGATCTAAAATTGTCATTATTTCATATTTTGGCATTTTTTTTAAATCTCCTTTTGGACTTAAGGGTTAGACAAAGACTAACCAAGGATTTGTTAATAATACTGATTAAGTTTTTTAGATATAACTAGTTTATTATAGCAAAAAAAATAAATTTTTTTTATAAATTATATAAATTTTTTCAATATAATTTATTTTAAAATTAAGTAAAAACATCCTCAATTAAAGGATGTTTTTACTTAATTTTAAAATGGAGAAAATTTTTATATGGCGCGCCCGGAAGGAGTCGAACCCTCAACCTCTTGGGCCGTAACCAAACACTCTGTCCAATTGAGCTACGGGCGCATTTTTAACTTTTTGGAGGCACCAACCGGACTCGAACCGGTACTCAAGGTGTTGCAGACCTATGCCTTACCATTTGGCTATGGTGCCAGAAAACAAACAATTACCAAGACGGAATTATACCAAAAAAATATTCAAAAAAAATCAAAAAGTAAAAAATTATTTTTTATTTTCTTGTTGTGCCAAAATGCGTGTTAAAAGTTCGATTAGTTCTTGTTTTTTTAAATCTTGATAACCGGAAATTTCAAGTTTTTTTGCTATTTCATGTAAGTTCGTAAAAGGTAATTTTTCTAATGTTATTTTGATTTTTTCGTTTTTTGTTCTAGGTTTTTTGTTGTTTTGTTCCAAATCTTGACTAGCATCAAAATCAAAATTAGCAGAATTACCATTCTTGCTTAAATTAGCAACATCTTGATTTAAATCAAAAATGTTCATAAATTTCGAAAAAGCTTGCGGATCTTTTTTTAGTTCACTAATTTGTTGTTCGAATGTTATTATTGAATGAGAAAGTTTAAAAATTGATTTAATTTTTAGAACCCTTGTATAAAAATATGGAATTAAAATAAAAATAAGACTAACCAAAATGATTTGAATTGCTAAAATTAACGCAAAATTTTTATCCCCAGTATTTAAATCATTAATTATTGCTATTGTTGAGTTTACAATTGAGAGCACAGATAATGAAAAGGCAACCAAATTTACAAAAAAGGATCTATTTCCAATCATAGAAAAATCTTTTTCTTTATATGAAATGAAAAGCGAAATAATATAAAAAAACAACGTAGCGGCTGTGAATAAAATTGACAAAATAGAAGATACAAGCCCAAAACTTTTAATATCAAAGTTTAAAAATAACCGAACTCCTAATAAAATAGCTAGCAGAGCAAGTAAAATTGGATAAGAAAAAATCCAAATTCTATACTGTTTTTTTTCGTTTTTTCATAATTCGGCTATTGTCGGAATTTTGTTATTTCCTAATGGGTTTCCTCACATCATAATCCTTCAAGACAAGAAAAATTAAAATATACACAGTAATTATAAAACAATTTTGACAAATCAACACAAAAAAAATAAAAAATGAAGATTTTTGTAATAAAAAATTTATATAGTTTGTTAATTAAGGTTCTCCCCATATGAAAAGGACCCGATTTTTCCGAGTTTTTTTCATATGGTGGAGGTGCGGGGAATCGAACCCCGATCCAAATAAAAAGATTTAATAGAGTCTACAGTTTAGATTCACGGAATCATATTATTTTAAAAAACAAAAACTAAGAATAAAAATAAAAACAGTGATTTAATTAATATTTTTTAATCTAGTTAGTGTGATTATTAAAACTAAAATAGATTTTATTAGCACAGCTTTTTTCAAATTGCTTAAAAAAATAATTTAATTTAGCAAAATGAAATTATTAGGTTTTTATAAATTAAACGTATGCAAAATTTAATTGGTTATTTATTAAAAGTGAGTAATTAATATTTGCTTCGTCTGAAGATTTAGTTGTATTTTTTGCGTTTCAATTTTTTTAGTATTATGGTCTACCAAACCACTGCATCTAAGAAATTTTTTTAATTGTCAAATCCAGCACACCCCCGTTTACTGTATTTAAAATTATAAATTTAGTTTACTTATTTATGCTTTCCTTTTTTCAAAAAAAAAAAAAAAAAAACCGAATAAGCACAATTTATTATAACATAAAATTTAAAAAGTTTTTTAAAAAAAGAATAACTATTAATTATAGAAAATAGTAGAATTTAAAACATTTTTTTTTTTTTTTTTTTGCATAAATTTATTTGCTGTATGCGCCTGAAATTGTTAAACTAAATAAAAAACTCAATTAACAAATCATAATTTTTAATTTTAATGTAAAAAAATTAGTTATTTTTTTTCTAAATCAGTTCAAATTGGTTCAGCAAAACCGTAGTTTTTAATTAGGTTAATAATTTTTTTAGCATTGGGTTTTAAATAAAAATCATTATCAAAACCGAGAAAAGTTAATTTGCCAGTAGTTACCCTAGCGCTTAAAATGTTTGTAAGCTCTGTAAGAAATCAGTTTGTAAAGTTATTTACAAGGTCAAATTCAATAATTAAAACTTGGACATTTTTTAGTTTTTGGGATAAATTTAGCTTATTTGCATAGACAAAATGAGCAATTTCTGATAAATTAAAAAATCCAACATTATTTGCTTTTCGGGCAAAAATAACGCTAAAAGCTTTAAAAAGTTCGCAGCGTAAAACACTATCGTCACCTTTTCAGTAAATTAATTTATGTTGGTCTATTAATTGTTTAAAAGTTTTTTTATACTGTTTTAAGGGTAAAACTTTTGCAAATTTTGCATAATTTTCTTTATAGCATTTAACAAAATTTTCCACATTCGCAAAACTTATTTCAGGTAATAAAAAATAATCAATTCATTTTTTTTCAACCATTTTTTCATTATAGATAAAAGTGGTTTTGCTCACAAGTTCGCCAGTGAAAGCATTGCGGATGATTTCGTATCTATAATTTGATTTTGTTAAATATTGAAGCGCAGCCCAAAAAAGGTCAACATTTTCGCGATATTCTTCTCTGGAAATTTTAAGATTTTTAATCCACTTTGCAAAATAGTGATTTTTCAGCGCTGAATCATAGCTAAAATCAAGTTGTTTTTCAGTTTCCATAGTTTTTTACCTGTTTTTTTATTCAAAAATTTTGATTTACTATTTTAATTTTAGAACTATTTTTTTAAAATACTAATTTCTAGCATTATAAAAAAATAAGCTTTTCAATTAAATTCAAAATTAAGTCAGTTTTTTAATTTATAATTTAAAATAAGAAAAAACCCGTAATTTTGCATTATTTTTTTCTAAATTCAACCATCTCCGGAATTTAATTCATTAACAATTCAGTCAATTTCATCTGAATTATTTTTAGAATCTGAACTCAAATCCTTGTTGTTTGTTTGCATTGGTACTGTTTCTTTTTTGCTAGCAAAATCAGTTTGAATTTTTGTGTTTGGTAATTTTTTTTTATTTTTTTGCTTTAATTTAAAAATTTCTTCTAATTCAATATCAACATCTTCCCCTTTTATAATTTTATTTTCTCATAAATCGTCAAGAATTTTTTTCATATAGTTAAAAACTATTTGACTGTTAACCTTATAAGAATACTCAATTACACTGTTAATGGCATAATTTGAAAAATTTTTCTCTTTTTGGTAGGATTCTAAAGAATTTCGCACGCGTGGTCTTATTAATTTTTTTGTAAGATATAAGTGATAATTTTCAAAATTAAGCTCTTCCTTTGCTTTTTTGTTGTCAAAATTTTTATCAATGGCAAGTAAATTAGTGGTTTTTTGATTATTAACATCAAAAACTTCATAAAATTTTTTTGAAAGATTGTAAAAATTTAACGTATCAATTTGTGGGTTGTTGTTTTTTTTAATATTACTGTTGAATCTGAGAATCAAAGATGAATATGTTTTTGCTGTTATTTTTTGAGAAACTAACTGTTTTATATAGGGGTTTTTATCAATTTGACTTGGATTTAACGGAATTTTTAAATTTATAAAATATTTTTTTTGCTTAGGGTCATAAAATGTTTCAATTAAATTTAATGATTCCAAAATTCAGCGACTTTTGTCAAAATCTTCAAGGCTAATGCCAAAAATTCTTTCTAAAAATTCATGATTTACAGCTTCTTCAATATTTTTAATGCTCAAAAAATATTGGAAAAGAGCAAAGCAGTTAAACTTAATAATAGGCAAATAAAAGTACAGCAAATTATTTAAATCATGTTGGGTAAAGCTGAATTTAGAAATCACAAAATAAAGTTTCATCGTATTTGAAAATTTTATTATTCTTTGAAAATTTTGTGAAAAAATTTTGGGAAAAATCGACGCTTTTTTCATTTTTGGCTTGAGATTTTGACATCATAAAATTTAATTTTATTTGAATTTAGGGCTTGATTTTTCATTCAAACACTCTTTTTGACTTTTTTATTTTTAATGTTTAAAAGTTGTTGTTCTTTAGAAGTGTTAATTCAAACTATTTTGCTGAAAAATTTTAAAAAATTGGCGTTTTTTGTTCACAGATTAGGTATTTCTACAAAATGATAATGATTTTTAGTTAAATGATTTTCTAAAAAACCGTATACTGCTTTTTCTATAAGAGCTCGATTTTTTTCATTTTTTACCATAAAATCGCGAATTTTTTCTTTATCTACAACATTTTTGCAAATAAAATCAGGGCGAATTTTCTTAATTGCTTGAAAACAATCCCCATTTAATAAATAACAATTTTTAAAAAAATTGTCTGTGTATAAAACAGAATAACCAAATTTTTCAATTTTTTTTAAAAAAGTTGTTTTTCCACTAGCATAACTTCCGACAATGGCTACTGATTTTAAGCTCAAAATTAAATTATTAACAGCTTTTGCAACGCCAAATTTTCGCTTATAACCAATAAAATGAGCGTTTTTTTTAACTTTTTTCGATGCGGATTTCATGATAATTAAGCTGTTTACAACATTTTTAGTAGAAATATCATTTTCAGAATCGCCTATATGAAAGGTGTGTGTTAAAGAAATATTGTTAAATTTAGCTATAAATTCTGCTGCTTTTCCTTTTGAGGCATGAATGTCTGTGATTTCAATGCCGTAATTTTTATTAATTAGTGAAATTTGTATATGTTCTGCAAACATCTTTTCCAAAAGATATTTTAATTTCTTAATTTTGTAACTACAACTGGCAAAAATTAAAATTTTCCTAACATTTTTAGGAATAAAAATCTTGGTTGTTGATACAAAATGAAAATTTTTAAAAAAAATTCTAAAAAATTTTATAAAAATACTTTTTGTAAAAAAAACTTGCGAGTTAAAAGAGATTCCAAAATTAAGCTTTTTTGCGAGCTCAGTAATTTTTTTAACAATTTCTAGTTTTATTGTTGTTTGAAAAATTAGGTTAAAATTTTCATCAAAAATTTGCGCGCCGTTTTGACAAATATAAAATTTTGCTAAAATTTTTTTTCCAAAAACTGCAATTGTTGAATTAAATTTCCTACCTGTTGAAATTACTATAATACAATTTTTAGCTAATTTCCTAACTGCTTGCTGATTTTTTTTGGAAATTTTCGCATTTCGACCACGGCCAGTATCCAAAAGTGTGCCATCAAGATCAAAAAAACCAATTTTATAGACCATATTTAGCTCAAATTTTTGTATTTTTAACTATAATTATATTAAAAAAGTGGTAAAATTACTATTTAATTTTTGTATTAAAAAAATACACAAAAAACCTTGCGTTATAATATAATATAATTTTACGTTTGCAACCATATTAAGGATTTTATTTTTTATGAAAAAGCAAAATATATTTCAAAAAATCGCCAATTTAAATTCGGATATAAACCAAGAAAAACCAAAAAAAAATCCGATAAAAATGAGAAAAATTTGAATTTCAATAATTGCAATAGCTAGTTTTTTAACCGTAGTTGGCTTAGGTGTTGGAATTCCGTTATATTATTCAAATTTTGGAAAAAATTTTTTAAATAAAAGGGATCCAAACGTAGAAATGGCTCTTATAAAATCTCGAAAAAATAGTAAAAGCCTTAAAGTAAATGATTTATTAAGTATTTTCAAGTCCAGTCATTCAATTCAGCGCGAAAATTTAGAAGAAGGCCAAAAATATTTAATCGAATTTCTTTATAACCAAGAATATCAGGCGTCTAAGGTTTTTCAAGCTGCCTGAGAAAGTTCTAATTCCGATATAACCGCTGGCAATTCGCGACAATTTACATTAGAATCATTCGATGAAATCCGAGAGTCACAAAAAAAATATTTGCAAGATGAAAAAAGCCGTTATCAAAAAACTTTTGGTTTTAACAATTGAGAATCAGAGTTTAATAAATATTTAAATTCTGATTCTCGTTTTAATAATGCGATTAATTTTGATCAAGCAGTTGATGCGCTGACAATAGATAAAGCAAAAGATATCGCATTTGCCAGATTTAAGCTTGGATTTAACCAAAACTTTACCAAAAGCGATATCGAAGATCGGGTTTTAAAAGACGATATAAAAGACGAAAAAGGCAAAATAGTCTATAAAAAAGGGGATAAATTATTTAAAGGCCTAATTGAAATTGGTAAAAATGGTTTTAGCCCAAATATTAGCGCAAGTCAAGGACAAAATCCAAAAGAGTATAAAGTTGCTGCTTTTTTAAGTGGTTCATATATTAAAGAATACATGAATCCTGAAAAAATTATAAACGAAATATATTTTGATAACAAAGCGCCCTTGAAAGGTAATTTTAATTTTTTTGAAATATCCCAAATTAGCATAAATGCAAAACCAGATAATAAAGACGCAAAAGCTCCTTGAGAACTTACAAAACAGACATTAGAAGAACTCTTAACTTACAAAATTCTTAAAACAAGCGAAAATTCGAATCTAGCCTTTAAAGTAAGCAACAATCTTGAACTAATAGAGGAATTTAAAGGCGGAAATTCTACTGCTGCAGAGCAAAACAACCAAGATAAAATTCTTCTTTCAACAATTAATTATGAAAAAAACAAAGAAAATGCGGCGGTTTTTGGTAAATTGCCAATAGTTTCACTAAATCAGCTTCTTAGCAATAATGAGCCTGGTTATATTTTTGCTTTTTTAGGAAATATTGGAAACGAAGAGCCAACTCCAAAACTTTTTAGCAAAGTTTTGTTTGAAAAATTAAAACTTTTAGTTTTTAAAAACACTCCAAGTTTGTTAGTTAACCCAAGCGAGCTAAATTCAAAAACAATCAGCGAAATTAAATCACTAAACGAACGGTTAAAATCGTTTATTCAAGGGCTTTCTGATAATCAATTAAAAGAAGCAGGCAAGGCGTTTTTGGCAACTTTTGGCGCTAGCGAAGCTGATTCTAGAACTAAATTAGTCTATAAAATACGTGATGATTTAAAGTTGGTACTTGATTCAACCGGGATAAAAGTTCTAGCAATTAAGCGAATTTCAAATCTTAATGATTTCAATGAAATAATTAAAAAACAATTACAATTAAGCGCTAATAATCAAGTTGATACAAAACAGAATACAACAATAAATCTTGGTCAACTTTTCGAAGATATTTCCAATAATGATTTTATTCAGTCCCTATTAATTAGAAATTACGATTACCAAAATCAGATTTTAGAATCAAAAAAAACGCAATCTCAGCAAGAAAAAAACGAATTTTTAGCCTCAATTGTACAATCATCTGAAAATTATCTGAATTTTTACATTCTTTATCAAGTATTAAAAATTAATACCAAATTACAAGGTTATATTTCAAATGCAACTTTAAATGATCTAAATGCAGATTTTTGGTATAATAATGAAAATGAGCGTTGAGAGCTAAAATCAGTTCCAGGAAAAGAACTCCGACAAGCAATTATTGAAAAACTTGAAAGTTTGTTTAAATTTAATCGTTAAATGAAAGGATAATTTGTGAGAGTTTTACCTAAAAAAAAGAAAAAATTAAGGTATAAACCGTTAATTTTTTTGTCGTTAAATTTTTCTTTGCTTAGTTTTGTTGCTTGCAAAATTGATGTTAGCACATCAGAAAGAGCTCAAGAAGATAAGAAATTAAGCTCAACTGAGGTCAAAAACTATATCGAAAACGCTTTTGTTGAAACAATTTTAAGTGAGAATGTTTTCAAATTTGCTAGTTCTAATCTAGCAAAAGAATTTGAAAACACTAACTCTGAATTTTTTAAAAAAGCAAAAAATGCCTTTGATTTTTACCAAAAATACCAAAATAGTCTTGATCCAACCTTTTCTTTAAAGCTAATTTCAGAATTACAAAGCAAAAACGCACTTTCAAGCAATGATTTTTCCATTCTTTCTGCTCAAGTTGGTTATAACAAGCTCTTTAATGATCAAGGTTTTATAATTTTGTATAAAAATTTTGCTACTGGAATTGCGCAGGTTGTCAATAGAATGCTTTTAGTAAAACTTTATCTTACCCAACTTGATCAACCTAATTTAATTAAAGAATCCCAAATTTACAAAGATGGAATTTCGAGTCAAGCTTCGTTTACAACAAAGCAAATTTTCGAAAATATTGATCCAAGTTCGCCGGATTTTTTCTTAATTCATCTAATGTTAACGAAAAATCCGGTTCAAATTTGACAATTTGAATCAGAAGATCAAAGTAGCATCAGTACTTTTTCGCAATTGAAAATCAAAGATGCTAATTCCTTTAATAATCTTTTACGAAGCGAAAAAATTAATTCAAAATCGACAAGAAAAGAACAAGAATTTGAAAAACTAGCAAAAAATGATACCCTTGATACATCAGTTTTGCTTGGCTATTCTGGAATTTTATACCGCCAAGATGCGAATTTAGGCGATCTTAGTTTTCAATTTGAAGATCTAAAAATTCAAGGCGAAATAAAATCAGGGTTTTTAGATCCACAAACTAATCTAATCTGGTCTTCGGAGCAAATTAAAAATTTTGAGCTAATCAATCAAGCAAAAATGTTTCCCTTAGAATTCAAATCAGACTTTGATTATAAAAAAACCAAAGACCAGGTGCAAGTTTCCGACTTTGAAATTAAAAAACACACTAACATTTCTGGTATTAGTTATAAAATTAAAAACGTAATTCCAACTCGAGACAATGATGCTAATCATTATTCAGTTAGTGTTATTGTAGAAATTAGTTTAAATTCTGCTAAGTATTTTTATAAAGTCGATGTAAAATGGGATGAGAAAAAAGCGTATTATAGTCCAGAAATAAAAAAAGAAGGAGAAAATCTTCCAAAAATTGCTGGTGGAATTCCAAGTACTTTAGCTGATTTATCAAAAATTTCCGTTAAATACGTTAACAAATTAGCGCCATTATATGATAAAATTATTGAAAATTCTAATACAAAACAAGTATATTTTTCACTTGATAATACCCCTTGAAACACTGAAGACCAAAAAACAAAACTAGCCTATTCTCTATATTTGGCTGACGAAACCGGAATTTACCGGGATGCTAAAAACTTTTTTGAATCAATTGGCTATAAAATCGAGCTAAAAGATAAAGTTATAAAAACCGAATAAAAAAATTTAAATGGAAATAAAATAAAAAATTATGGAAAATACCACTTTATTTTTGGATATAATCGCAAAAAAATCACCAGCTACTATTATCTACGAAGACGAAAAAGTGATTGCTTTTCTTGATAAATTCCCAGTGTCACCTGGCCATTTTTTAGTTGTTCCCAAAAATTATTCGCGAAATTTATTTGAAATTAAAGAGGAAGATTTTATTTACACAATCAAAAAAGCCCGTGAATTAGCGCTTGAACAAGTCAAAAAGTTAAGCGCTTCAAGTTTTCGCCTATTAGTAAATAATGAAAAAGAAGCCAACCAAACAATTTTTCACACTCATATTCACATTATTCCGTTTTATAAAAAAGCTTAAAAAAAAACAAAAAACAGCATTTTCATGCTTTTTAAAAAAATTGATAAATTTATAGGGTTTTTATTTGCTATTCTAAATATGCTTTATATATTTCATCAACCAAATTATAATTGCGAGTTTTTAGCGCAATTCCACTTGTCATATGCGAGGTTAGTCCGAATTGATCGTAAAAAAGCGAATATGCTTTGCCATCTGTAGTTAATATTGTTCGATTTATAAATGCAAGCGAACCATCAGCGTTAAAAATGCCGCTTCCTGATGCCCCTGGCCCATTTGTGGCAAAAAAATTAGCGGCAATTAATTTAGGATTTTCCGAATCAGTTCGAAAATTAATGCCTTTAAAAACATTTTTTGAAGTAAAATTTTGTGCCCAAAATAAACCAATTTTTGTTGTATAATCAAAATCTTCTGATTCTCATGATTTATCAGAAATTTTAAGAGGCTCAAATTTTGAAATTTTTCCTCAGTATTTTTTAAATTCATTAAAATCCGCTACAAAATTCTCAAATTTCCCATCTTTTAGTGATTGAATTGAATTCAAAAATTCCTTTTTGCTTTTGTAGTATGCTATTAAATCTTCGACATCTTTAATGAATTTTGCATAATTAAAATAAAAAATTCCAACATCTAAGCCAAAATTTTCAAAATCTTTTTTTTCTTTAAAATAATTAGCGTATAAATTTTTCATATAACTATCTAATTCAGGGATTTTCAAACGAGCGGAATTATTCATAAGTTTTTTATTATCATATAACCATTTGCTTTCTCAAAGTCTGAAAAGAATGCGATTATCAAGCTCTTTGAATTTAAATTCATCATAATATTGCATAAATTTTATAAGTTTTGCGTTAAGTTGGTTAGTATAAACCTTTTTATTCATTAATTTCCAAAAGGGGAAAGTTGAATCACCAATAACGTGTTTGTTAGTTAAAAAAGCTGCTTTTTCAGAATTTGCGTTTAAAAATACAGCTGTCCCTGCTGCAAAACGGATATTTCTTGTAAAAATATCAGCATATCTTGTATCTTCAGGCTGATCAGATTTAAAACCAAACCAAGGTAAATTATAATAATTTGAAACTTTATGAGGGTTAAAATAGGAAAAATAATTTTTTTTTGCTTCGATATTATCAATTAAATTGGCGCTTATTTTTTTTAACAAATATATATTTAAATTTTCATTTTTTTGCCCTAAAAAAGCATTTTCATTTTCTTTTTTCACAACATTTTCCCAATTTTTTAGTTGATATTGGAAATAAGTTGGGGTCTTAACAACATTTTTCGCTTCGTTTTTGCTAAAATCACTTTCGCTCACTTTTTCTAATGCATCAGTATCAATTTTTAGTGAATTTTTATTAACTTTAGCAAAATCAAAACTAGCTTCTTCAGTTGAATTATTTGCAGATTCAGGCTTAAAATGGTTGTTTGCACTTTTATTTTCTGTTTTTTCTGCTTTATTTTCGCTATTTATTAAATCAAGTTTTTGGTTATTTTTTTCAACTGTACTTACTTTTGGTCCTTCGGCTAAACCCAATTTATTTTCATTTTTGGCAGTTTCTTCATTTTTTATTTCAGTAGTGTTTTTTTTAGTTTGGCTAGTTTCGATTCTAGATGTGCAACTTAAAGCCAAAAAAGGACTCATAGTACTTAAAACAAGAAAGTATTTTGCGATTTTTTTCATAATAAGCCTCATTTTTTGCTTTAAAAAAATATAAATTTTTTACTTTTTTAAATTTTAATTACATTAAATTTAAAAAAACATAATCAAAATTATAACAAAAAATAAGCAAACTTCTTGGCTAAATTGGAAAAATAAGTTAGAAATTTATATTCTAATTTATTTAGACATTTATTACTATTCTTTATTTTAGATATGTTTTGTAAATCTCATCAACTAGGTTATAATCCTTAGTTCTTAGTGTAACACCAGATGACATATGCGAGGTTAGTCCGAATTGATCGTAAAAATAAGGCCCTATACTACTTACGCCTAAAATTGCTTTGTTTAAAAACGCAAGGGAACCATCAGCGTTAAAAATCCCGCTTCCTGATGCCCCCAGTCCGTTTGCAGCAAAAAATTTTGGTGTAATTACAGCAGAATTCTGTGGATTTTTCGGATCTTGAGGGTCAGGTGTAAAATAAACTCCTTTAAAAATATTTTTTGAAATAAAATTTTGTGCCCAAAATAAACCAATTTTTGTTGTATAATCAAAATTATCAAGTTCTCATATTTTATCAGAAATTTTGAGTTTGTCAAATTTTGAAATTTTTTCTCAGTATTTTTTAAATTCATTAAAACTTGATATAAAATTATCAAGTGTTTCTCCCGTTGGTAGTTCAAATGAATTCAAAAATTCTTGCCCTTTGTCTTTAAAGTGTTTTATTAAATCTTCAATATTTTTAATGAATTTTGCATAATTAAAATAAAAAACCGCAATATCTAAATTATTATTTTTAAAATCCTTATTTTCTTCAAAATAATTATCATACAAATTTTCCATGTACTTATCTAACTCGTCGATTTTGCCTCAAGCGGGATTATACGGAAAATGTTTATCATCATACCATTTAATTTCTCAGAGTTTAAAAAGAATACGATTATCAAGTTCTTTAATTTTAGAATCATCATAGTATCGCATAAATTTTATATAACGAGGATTGATTTGGTCATTCTGGTCTTTTTTATTCATTAGTTTTCAAAAAGTTATATGTGAATCACCAATAACGTGTTTATTAGTTAAAAAAGCTGCTTTTTCAGAATTAGCGTTTAAAAATACAGCTGTCCCTGCGCCAAAACGGATATTTCTTGTAAAAATATTAGCATATTTTACATTCTCTAGCAAATCGGATTTAAACCCAAATCAAGGGAGTTTATAGAAACTAGACCCCCCCCCCCAAGATAAATTAAAATATGTATAAGGATTTTCTCGTGCTTTAATATCACTAACTAAATTAGGCGCTATATTTTTTAGCACATAAATATTTAGGTTTTCACTTTCTTGCCCTAAAAAAGTATTTTCATTCTCTTTTTTAATAATATTTCCCCAATTTTCAAGCTGATATTTATTATAAGTTGGAGGTATTGGGTTTAACGAGTTTTTGTCAGTTTGACTTGGGCTAAATTTTTTAAAATCGGTTTGACTAACTTGTGATAAAGAATCAGTATTAATTTTTAGCGAATTTTGATTTGCTTTAGTAAAATCCAAACTAGATTTTTTAGCGGAATTACTTGCAGTTTCAAGAGGAAAATCGTTTTTTGTGGTTTTCTTATCTTCTTTATTTTGGCTATTTAGCTCAGTTTTTTGGTCGTTTTTTTTAGTTTGGTTTGTTTTTGGGTTTTCATTTAAACTCAATTTATTTTCATTTTTGGCAGTTTCTTCATTTTTTATTTCAGTAGTGTTTTTTTTAGTTTGGCTAGTTTCGATTCTAGATGTGCAACTTAAAGCCAAAAAAGGACTCATAGTACTTAAAACAAGAAAGTATTTTGCGATTTTTTTCATATTAATTTCTTTTTGCCTTTAAATTTTTTTTGGGTTTTTAAATTTTTTTTATATATTATATATATTACATATTATAATTTTTCTATTTTAAAATCTAGCTGAAATTATAGCAGAAAAGGAGTTAACATGTTAATTAAAAGTTCGCGGAAGCTTGGATTCTTCGCCGCTTTATCAATGTTAGTTGGTTCGGTAGTTGGAATTGGGATTTTCTTTAAAAATAATAGTGTCGCAAATATAACTGAGCATAACGGTTATGCTTGGCTTTTTGCTTGAATTATCGGCGGATTAATTTCACTTTTTGCTGCAATTAATTTTTCTGAAATTAGCTTTTTAAAACAAACAAAATTAAACGGGCTTGCAAATTGAGCCTACCAAAGCGCTGGGAAAAAAGCAGGTTATTTAGTTTTGTTTAGTTATAGTTTTTATTATTTAGGAATATTAGCGCTAATTTTAGGGATTTTTTCCTCTGAGATTACAGTTTGGTTTATCCAAACTGCATCAGGGTCAGAAATTTTCTTACCTTTTTATTTACATTTACTAATTGGCGCAGTTTTTGTTGTTTTTTTTACAACACTTAATTATATATCGGTAAAAGTTTCAGGATATTTTGCGCTTGTTTCAACAATTTTGAAATTTATTCCGTTAGTTTTTGCTGTTTTTGCTGGCATTTTGTTTCCAAACACTTATAATGCAGCCGGATCTAATACTTTTTTAAATCCAGAAAAAAGCTTTAACTTTTCCAAATTGATTCTTGCTTTGCCAGCGGTTTTATTTGCCTATGATTCGTTTTTATCTGTTGGCTCAATTCATAACAAAGTAGAAAACGCAAATAAAAGGGTTCCACTAATTATAACAGTTGGAATGATAATAATTGTAATTGTCTATACTTTAATTGGTTTGTCTTCTGCTTTGCATAATAAAGGCACAATAAATGATTTAATTCAGGACGTTTTTCCAAAAAGCGCCGAAAGATCAATTAGCATTTTTGTTGCATTTTTCTTATTAGTTTCTACATATGGTGTTACAAATTCGCTTAATGCCGCTTTTGTTAATCAAATTACTGATTTAGTTAAATTAAACGCAATTGTTGGTTCGGCTAGTTTAAAGAAAAAATTTAACGTGGAAAAAGTAACGATTTTTTACCTTTTTTCGATTTTATTTTTTTGGTCATTAATTGTTTATATACCCTCAATTGCAATTCCTTTCCCAAAATCTGATAATTCTGGACACGGTTTTGGTACAGACGTTCTTGTTGATGCGATGTCTAATTTTCCGTCGCTAATCTTTTTCGGTGTTTATATGACAATTATTATTGCTTATTCGCGAAAAAAAAATCAACTTGTTGACAAATCAAAGCAAATTAATAAGTATTTATTCTGAATTGCAGCGGTAATTTCTTCTGTTTTAATTTTTACCACAATAATCGCTTTTATTTATACACAAATTCAGGCGGTTGCTAATGATATAAATTCAAGTTCTGGCGCGGGTCTTTTTGCAGCTAATGGGCTAATTTTAACTAATCTTGGAAATTTTTTAATATTTATTTTCCATTTGTTTATTTTTATCGCATTTTCTTTTATTAATTCTTATTTAATAAAAATAGTCGATAAAATCGATATTTTTAATAATTTTGAACAACGAGAAATTGAAATTTCGGAAATTATGCTAGACGAAATTTCAAATTCTAAACTAAATAATTAAATTTTTTGTCTTAGTTTTTAATCTAGTTTAAAATACTTAATTAAAATTTAAATAAGCGCTTTAATTTAGCGCTTATTTTATAAAATAAAATAATTGATAAAAACTTTGGTTTTTTAGTAAAAAACGGAGGAAAGAATGTAAATTGTTTTCTTTTTTTGCTTTATTTACTTTTGCTAATACAAATTTTTAGATTGCTAATGAAACCAAACCAAGAAAAACCCCGGCTAAACTTGGACCGATAATCGGGGTTCAGGCATAATTTAGACCAAAAATTTCTTTTCAATTTTTAACATTTGAAAATTCATGCCTTTTTTTCAAAATTAGCACTACAAAAAGAAAATATACTAATCTTGGTCCTAAATCTCGAGCTGGATTAATTGCATAACCAGTGGAAGACCCTAGCGAAAGTCCAATTGAGAGCACAACAAGCGCGATAATAAGGGCTTGGAATGTTGAAAATGTTGACCCTAAAAGAAAAATTCCCGCAAGCAAAACAATAGTACCAATAAATTCGTATAAAAAATTAGTAAGATATGATTTTGTATAAACCGGAATTGTATGATGGCAAGATGCAATAATTTTGGCTTTTGTTTCCTTTATATGAGTTCAGTTTATTATATTTAAAAGCAACTGGCCAACAATTGCGCCGAAAATTTCAAAAGGAATAAGAGCTAATAATTCTACATTTTTTTGATTTATTGCAAAAAAAATCGAAACAGCCGGATTTAAATGAGCAACTGAGTTATTAGGGCTAATTCCATTTGCGATAATAATTCCTAAAAGCACACTAAGGGCTCAACCAAGCGTGATTATAATTCATTTTCCTGATTGATTTGCAAACATTTTGCTTGCATTTACACTGTAATTTACACCATTTCCAAGTAAAATTAGCGTTGTAGTGCCAAGAAATTCTGATAAAAAAATAAGACTTTGCATGTAATTTTTCCTTTAGTTTATTTAATATCTTTTTTTCAGTTCAGTGTTTTCCGAACCGCTAAATCCCAATTTGTAGTTAATCGCTTTGCTACAAATTGATTAAATTTTGGATAAAATTTTTTCTCAATTTCCAAAATTTGTTCTAATTCACTAATAGATTTCCAAAATTTTGCAAACAAACCTGCAAGAAAAGCTGCGCCCATAGCTGTGGTTTCGGTATTTTTTGGTCTTGTAATTTCTAATTGGGAAATTGAGGATTGAAATTGCATTAGAAAATCATTTTTAGAAACCCCACCATCAACTTTCATCACGCTAATTTTATGTCCCAAATCCGCTTCCATTGCTTTAATTAAATCATTTGACTGAAAAGCGATTGACTCAAGAGCCGCTTTAATAATATCTTCTTTTTTTGAACTCCTTTCAAGACCAAAAATTGCTCCACGCGAATACGAATCTCAATAAGGAGCGCCAAGCCCGGTAAACGAAGGCACAAAAATTAGACTATGATTATCAGTTGAGATTTTTGTGCTTAAAAAATCATTTTCATATAAATTTTTACTTATACCAAGTCCATCGCGAAGTCATTGAATGGCGGCCCCGGCAACAAATACAGAGCCTTCAAGGGCGTATTGAACGGGATTGTTGCCAATTTGTCAGGCAATCGTCGTTAGTAAATTATTTTTTGAATAAATTAGTTTCTCTCCTGTATTTAAAAGGGTGAAACAACCCGTTCCGTAAGTATTTTTTACCATCCCAATTTCAGTGCAGAGCTGCCCAAATAAAGCCGCTTGCTGATCGCCTATTACAGCAAAAATTGGTACTTTTGCCTTTTCATTATTTGCTCATAAATTTGGTTCGACAATTCCATAATCTGCAGCCGAAGGTAGTACTTTTGGTAGAATTTCCTGTGGAATTTCTAATAAATCAAGGATTTTTTTGTCTCATTTTTTCGTTTGTATATTAAATAACATTGTCCGCGAGGCGTTAGAAACATCAGTTGCATGCACTTTTCCGTTAGTTAATTTTCAAACAAGTCAAGTGTCAATAGTTCCGGCTAAAAGGTTGTTAGCAGCAAAAACTTTCTTTGCTTTAGGGACATTTTTTAAAATTCAGCTGATTTTTGTTGCGCTAAAATAAGGATTAATTATTAAACCGGTTATCTCTTTTATATAATTTTCATAACCTTTTTGTCTTAATTGCTCACAAAATTCACTAGTGCGGCGATCTTGTCAGACAATTGCATTATAAACTGGTTCGCCAGTTGATTTATCCCATAAAACAACAGTTTCGCGTTGATTTGTAATACCAAGAGCAACAAAATTAGTGGCTTTTAAATCAGCCTTTGCCTTAGCAGTTTGCATTGTATAAATTTGGGTATTTCAAATTTCATTAGCATCATGTTCAACCCACCCTGATCGAGGAAAATGTTGACTAAATTCTTTTTGAACAAAGGCGATAATCTCACCTTTTTTATCAAAAATTAAACTTCGACAAGAACTAGTTCCTGAATCAAGTGCGATTACAAATTTTTTATTATTATTTTCGCCCATAATCAAACACCCTTCCATTTTTTAAATATATAAAAATTATATAATACTGGTTTACAAACTATAAAAAAAGCAAAAATTTATATTATTAAAAATTTTATGAAAATAAAATTTTAATTTTTTAACAAAAACCAGATTTTTTAATATTTTTTTATATAAATAATTTTTTTTATATAAATAATTTATAATTTCAGTTTTTTGTTATAATTTAAAAATTGGTAAACAGGGGTGTCCAATTTTTGGGCTGAGAAAAACTCTTATTAGCTGGTCTAGGTAATTCTAGCGTAGCGAGTTTGTCATTTTTCTTAAATAAATCGTCATAAAGCGCCTTAGTTTACTGATTTTTAAAGGGAAAACTGATTTATGATGGTGTGAATAAATAATTTTAATTTAAAAAAGACAAAAAAATTTAGAAAAATTATTTTTTTGTCTTTTTTTATGGCTAGTTCTATACTTTTTGTTGCAGCAGGATGTGAAAACAAAATGGCAAAAACTGCAAATAAAATAAATGATCTTGAAAAAAATTGAGATCAAAAAGTAAATCTTGGTTTAGGACAAAGTTGGTTTGCAGTAAAATCAAAAGATCCTGACCGAGTTGCTAAATTTTTAAAAAATTTAAAAACCGAATTTAACAAATTAAAAAATGCAAATTCTAAAACAAGGAATTTGCCTGATGTTGATTTTGATTTTGTTGGAATTGAAGATTCCAAAACAAAAATCAGCCAACTAAAATCGTCGAATAATTCCCATACAGCAATTGATTTTGCAATTTCTGATGCAATAACAACAATAGAAGAAGACCCTGAAAAAGAACTTTATAATGGTCTTCAGACTTTAACTTGAGCTTTTAAAAATAGTTTAGACAATCCAATTTTTTACAAAGATGGCTCTAAAAACGATCCTTTGCGTAAATCAGCAAAACAATTAGACAACCTTTTTAACAAAATTCCTTACAATGAGTGGTCAAATAAAAAAAACGATCCCCAAAAATGGGATGGAATTGCTTACCGATTTTTATATGATGAGATAAACCCAAAGCGATTAATTTCATACTATCGGGGCATGATTATGATTGCTGGTGATGAAAATGTTCGCAATGAAATAAAAAAAGCCTGAGATGAAAAAGATTGAGAAAAATTCCGTAATTTTGGAATTATTCACGGAAAATTAACTTCAGCTGGAAAATTCAAAATGCAAAATTTTATTATTAAAAAGCATTTTAAAAACAACTTAAAGGCAAGAACTATTAATGAAGACAGAAAAAATCACCCCGATAAATATTTACAAGCAGAAGGATCTGTAATTGGCCAGGATCCAAAATATAAAATTGCCTTCGATGATGAAGCTTCTTTTGCCTGAACTGAAAGTACAAAAGATGGAAAACAGTATACTTTAAATAAAAAAGATGGAAAAATTGAGATTTTTATCCTAACAAATCCAGCTTCATATGATATTGGTTCGTTCCGCCCAGGTTTTAATAGAATTCAAGCCAATATGATTTCAGAGGCTTTTGTCAATCTTGCTAAAAACGGAAGGGACACTTACGGTCAAAATGTTGGTTATAATGGTTATAGAAAAATAAATCAAACCGACCCTGAATTCCGTAGAATATATGAAAAATCAAAGTAAAAATTTATGTATTAGTTTTAAAAATTTTTCTTATAGTCATAGTAAAAAAGCTAAAAATTTAGTTAGCAATCTTAATTTTAAACTTTGTAGCGGTGATATTTTGTTTATAATTGGTCCAAGCGGGGTAGGAAAAACATCCTTTTTTCTTGCGCTTTTTCAAGATATTTTTGTAACAGGGCAATTAATTTGGCAAGGCAAAAATTTACTAAAAGAGAAAAAAGCTGTGAAAAAAAAGTTTGCAAAATCAATAGGGTTTTTAAGCCAGATTCCAACTTCTATTAGTTTTCAAAGTGTTTATACAAATTTAGCAAAAAGTTTGGCAACTTATAAAAATTTTTTCTACAGTTTATTTGCAATACCAACAAAAAAACAACGCTTACAAATTTGTCAAATTCTTACCCGACTTGGATTATATGAAAAAATTTATACGATTTTTCAAGATTTATCAGGTGGCCAGCAGCAACGAGTTGAGGTTGCAAAACTTATGTTGCAAAAACCAAAAATTATCCTTGCAGATGAGCCAATTTCAGCGCTTGATCCAAAAACTGCAACAAAAATTATTGATTTAATTATTGAATTTGGAAAAAAAAATAATTCAATTACATTAATTATATCTCATGATATTTTTTTGCTAAAAAATTATAATGAAAAAATTTTGCTAATCAATGAAGGCCAAGGTCGATTTTTTAATTCGTTTTCAGAAATTGATAAAAATGAGATTGATTCCATTTTTGGCAAGGAAAATAGTGAATAATTTAGCTCAAAAAAACCAAAATAAGAACCTCAAAAGAACAAAAATTGTACTTTTTTCAATTTTTATAGTGCTGTTTATTATTTCCTTTTATTCAATTTTTTCAAAAATTAACACAAATGGCTGAAAAGTTTTTCAAAGAAATCTAGGCGATTTATTTAGATTTTCAAATATTCACCCTTATTATAGTGATTCTCTTTTTAATTTAAGCTTTGAATTTTTATGAATTACGATAAAATATACATTATCTGGGACTTTTTTTGGGACAATTTTTGCATTTATTACAGCATTTCTTAGCTCGCAGTTTATCAAGAATAAGTTTTTACAAATTATTATCTGATGAGTTATTATAATTTTAAAATGCTTCCCAATTCCTTTTGTAATTGATCCATTTCGCTTAATTTTCGCTCCTAAATTAGCAGCTTTTTTAATTATTTTTTGATTTACCTGAATTTGACTACACCGTTATTTTTATTCTTTTTTAAATTCTCTTGATTTAAACAGTTATAAAAAAGTTACTATGAAAGGCCAAAATCGATTTTTTGCCTTTAAAAATGAAATTCTACCTTTTGTAGTTAATAAATTTTTTGCTCTTTTTTTGTTTAGTTTCGAGGCAAATGTTCGTTGGACAACTATTATTTCTGCAACTGGGTTAATGGGAATCGGCACACTAATCAATGATGGGCTGCAAAATTCTGCACTGGGTTGAAGAATCGTTGGAATTCCACTATTAGTTCTTTTATTTTTTTCTTTAATTCTCGAGTTTTTAGCTATATTTTTTAACAAATTTATTTTATATAAAAAATCTATTGGAATTCAACAAAAAAATCTAATTACCTTATGAATAAAGACCAATTATGACCGTGTTTTAAAGGTTTGTTTTGTAATTTTTGTACTAATTTTAACGATTGTTAGCCTTAATGATATTAAAAATTGGGCAATAAACACTTATCAGCTTAACCGATTTTTTAATTCATTATTTGTATTTGACTCAGGTGTTTTTATTCTTGGAAAACTAGATAATCCGATTTACATGATTTTTGATCTTTTTGCTCAAATTATAGTTTGTGTTTCGATAATTTCGCTTGCTTCAATTTTTATGGCGATTATGTCTAATGAAAAATTGAATCATTTTTCAAAATGAATAATTTATAAGTTTTTCTTAAATCTTTTTCGCATAACACCAGCAATTATTATTTTTTATCTTTTTCTTAGCTTTACAATTCGCCCAATTTTATGAGCGGCAATTTTGGTAGGATTTAATAATGGAATAATGCTGGCAAAAAAGCTAAATGAAACAATAAATTCAATTGATTGACAAAAATATAAACTTTTAAGATTATCACAATGAAGCAAAACAAAAACAATATTTCACTATGTTTTACCTTCAATTTCTAAAGAATACTTTAAATATTTAACCGTTGAAATTTCAAATTCAGTGCATGATTTGTTATTTTATGGAATTTTTGGCGGTTCTTTGTTAGGTTTAAAAATTTCAACGCTTTCACAAACCGGAATCGCAGGGGATAGACCGGGGTTTTTCACATATTCCTGAATTGCCTGGTTTTTAATTTTAATTATAGAAATAACTATAATTACAATAGAGAAAGCTTATTTTAAAAAATTTTTATACTTTAGTAAAAAGATTTCAAATTTAATACTAAAAAAATTTGCAGGAAAAAAGGTTTTTTAATTTTTTAATTATACAAATTTTTGTGTTTTTATATATTTAAAAAAAGAAAAGTAACCAATTTTTCCTATTTTTTTCTTTTTTTTAGCAAAAGCTTTACAAAAAATTAAATTTATATAAATGAAAAAAACGCAAATGGTTTGTTTGATTATTTTAGTTGGCGCGTTAAGTAGTTTTGGTTATTTAGCCTATAAATTACAATCACATATTGCTCCTGCCAAACAAGTTGCAATTACTATTTTGAAAGGCGTACGCAATCCAGGGACAAAATTTTTTAACTATGGCGTAAAGTGAGGCAAAATTTTTCAAGAATTCGATATTATTCCTGGTTATGATATTGGAAAATATAACTTGGAAGCAAAGGTCACAATTGATCAGCAAGTCGAACTAAATACGGTTGGGTTTAGAACAAAATTAGAAAAAATTGCAATAAAAAATGCGGAAAAATTAAAAATTAGCCGCGAGATAGTCGCGAAAATCCGCTCATTTTTAAAAAGCAAAAAGAACAAAAAACTGACTTGGAAAGAATTAGAGTGAAATCTAGAAATTGACTCAGAAACTTTAAGAACGCTGCAAGAAAATTTTATTCTTGACTAACGGTTTTTCTTAGCTTAATTTTTTTTATTTTAGTAATTGATAAATTTAGCGTTTTATGAATAATTTTATTGTTTTTTTTAATTTTTTTTCTAATTATACTTTCAGAGTTTAGAAAAATTCTGATATTTCTTTTTTTAGCAGCAATTTTTTTGATAATTTATTGAATAATGCTACCAAAAATTGATAATGAGCAAGTTAGTTTTGAAGCAAAAGTAATTGATAAAGTTAGTTTTGGAAATTTTGTTGACTTTAAAGGAAACAAAGTATTTATTAAAAACACAAATCACGAAATTGGCACTAATTTATGACTTAGTGGCAGATTGACAATAGTACAAAATCAATCCGGATTTGATTTAGTAACATATCTAAAATCCAAAGGTTCGCTTTTAGTTTTAGACAATCCAAAAGTGACTGTCCTTAAAACAAGCGCAAATATATTCGCAAAAATTCGACATTTTTTTCCAATAGAGAGCAAGTATTCAAAACAATTAATACCAATGATTTTTCTAGCAGAAGCCCCGTCAGAAGCAAAAAATTTTAAAAAATCGCTAGTTTATCTTGGAGTTTATCAAATTTTTGTAATTTCTGGTTTTCATATTAACATCTTTAAACAAGCAATTTTTGGAGTTTCTAAAATTTTTAAAATTAAAGCTTACATATATAAGCCAATATTTTTTGCTTTTTTATTATTCCAATTATTTCTTTTTAATTTTGCAATTTCATTTTTACGGGGTTTTGTTTTTTGAGGTCTAATCGAGATTAACAAACTGTTTTTGAATAAAAAATTCAATAAAATTGAATTATTATCAATTACTGGGATAATAATTTTATTAACAAACCCACTAATTTTTTATTCAATTGGTTTTGTGTTAACGTTTACAATGACTTTTGTTATTTTAATCATAAACCAGATAAAATTAACAAAAAAATGGAATAAATGAATAACTCAATTTTTATTTGTTAATTTTTTCAGTGCGATTTTTTCAATGTTTTTAAATTCGCAATATAATTTTATGGCGCCAATAAATATCGCGATATTTACGCCATTTTTTACGTTTTTGTACACAAATTTACTCTTATTTATTTTCAACCCTACAATTATTGAGTGAATTTGTAAAAATTTTATTCAAACTGTAGAATATATAACTGAGTTCCAATTTTTAACTTGAGATATTAAACCTAACTTATTTTTTATAATTTTTTCTTGTATAATTTCGTTAATATGTTTTTTGTCTTTGGAAGCGACAATTACATTGTCCAAAAAAAAATTTCAACTATCACAAAATCCAAAAACACTGAAGTAATTAATTTTTTTAACACTGATTCATATGAATTTATTAAAGAAATTATTACAAAATTTTCTCTTTTTGAAAATGAAAAAACCTTTATTTTTAATGATTTTTTATACTTTTCAACCGAAAGTAAAGCTAACCAGCTTTTAATCTCGAAAATTAAAAATACTAAAAACACAATTATTTTTAAATATATGCTTAACGAAAAAAACACTCTTACCAATATTAAAAATTCAATAATTTATAAATCTTTTTCAACAATTTCCAAAATAATTGAAACTTCAGAAATTAATCAGGAAAATATTGTTGAGTTTATCAAAAATGAGCTTAATGATTTAAAAATTGGTTTAAATCCAAGCCAAATTATAGAACTCGAATCACGATTGCCTTTTAATGGTCTGATAATTCATAGCGAAATTCTAAAATTGCAAACCTTAAATACGCCTATAAATTCTGAACTAATACATAATTTAATCAGTGATTATTCCACTCATTCAACTTGAGGTTTTATTAATTCATTTGTTAGTTTAGATTTGAAAAATACTCTAAGATTTTACAGGCAAAAATTATTAGAAGGGCAAAGTCTAAACTTGTTAATCGGGCAGATAAATGCAAAATTATCGCTTAGTTTTTTTGTTTATTTGAAAAAAAAAGCTGGGCTTAGTGACTTGGAAATTTGCAACAAAATGGGAATTTCCAAGTTACAAATAAACAAAGCAACAGACTTATGCAACAAAATTGGAATTGTTAAACTTGAGAATATGATAATAAAACTTGCAAAATTAGATTCCCAAATTAAAAAATCACTAGTTAATGACAAGTTAGCCTTTGAACTTTATATTCTTGATTTAATTCATTAGTCGGATTGTTGAAAAAAGTTACAAGAAAACGGGAAAACACTTAAATTGGCAAATAAATTTCGCAAGACTAAATTTTAATCCATTGTAATTAATAATCCGCTAAAAAAAAAAAAAAAAAAACCGTGGGGGAAAAATTGTGGGAAAAATAACGGATATAAACTAATTTATAATTTTTAGATTTGATCTCCGATAAAAATTATTCAATAGCTTCTTCTTCTCTAAGAATTGAATTTTTGCGAAATGAAGCCCCACCCATAATGTAAATATTATTTTGTTCGGCATAAAATTTATAATTTTTTTCAATTTTTGCACTTGTTTTTGTATTTTAACGGACTTTCAATGCGGTGAATTTTTAGATTTTTATTATTAATGTAATTTTTATAATTTAGAAAACTTTTATGAATTTGATAGGGTAGATCTGCGCTTGAGATTGTAAGTAATGACAAAAACAAGTTTTAGATCAATCTCGGACTTACTTCAGCTAATTAGATAATCAATGAAATTAATTATCATAAAAGTTTTTCCCGATCCGGTTGGGGATTTAAAATAAATTGCTTCTTTTTGGTCTTCTTTTAGTGAATTACTTGCTTTTTTAAATAATCGAATAATAACTTTTTTGGGCATTTATTAGTTGCATTATTTATTTCTCCTTTTTTTGTGGGCAAAGGGCAAGAAGGGAATTAAGGCGGTTAATTATTAAGGAATTATTAGTACTTTTATAATTAATTTGAAAATCAACTAGCATTTTTTCTAGTTTTTCAATTAATAAATTAATATCATTTTGCTTTTTGAAAACTTTTGTATTAAAATATTTAATCCAAAAAACATCTAAATTTGATCTATAAGGTTGATTTTTCTTGATCCAGTCAAAATTTTGCTCTTTTTTTGTTGAAAAACCGTGATTTATTCGAAAAAGTCTTTCATAAGTTACATTTTGGGCAATTTGATTTTGATTATTAGTTATCAGAGTAAAACTGCGAGTGCCACCATCTTGGGAATTTAGTTCTAAAACTGCCTGACCAGTTGTCCCACTTCCGGCAAAAAAGTCAAGAACTCTTGCATTTTTATTAGGGTGTAAATTAATTAGATATTCTATTAACGCAGTGGGTTTAGGAAAATTGAAAACCTTTTCCGAAGATTCGCTAAATATCTTGTTTAATTCTTTAGTAGCGGACTTATTATTGAATTTTTTACCTAAAATAAATGATTTAACGGTGTAGGATTGATCAAATATTTTTACTTTTATTCTATAATTTTTATCATTTTTATCCCTTGGTTCCACAATAACAAGATCATTAATTTGGTTCATTATTTTCTTCTTACCTCAACGCCAAACTAATTGAATATTTTTGCTATTTTTACGAGGCCAAATTTCAATAAAATCATGTTTTGAATCAGGCTCTTCCACCGTAATATCTCATAATTTATTTTTCTCATTAATTTTCCGCGCGTAAATTGGGAAAAATAAATTAGGACGAGTTTTAGGGTTAAACTCACCATTTGAATTTTCTAAATTATCTCTCAAAATGTATTGAGTGGAGTTGTCTTCTTTTTGTTCTGGGCTATTATCATAAATTCCCTTATTTACATCAGGGTCTTCATTGAAAATCACATTAGATCTCTCGGGATAAACAATAGGCATAAAGTTATTGGCATAATCTTTATCAATTTTATTAAATATGAAATTATTTTTTTTATAGAGCAATAAATATTCATGGCAAAGGGCCAAATTTGTATTTACTTGGCGACCCGATAAATTTGAAATAAATGGAAAATTAGCAACAAAATTTTCTTCCCCGAAAATTTCATCCATTAAAACTTTTAAATAAGCCTGTTCGGCATCATCGATTGAAACAAAAATTATTCCATCATCTTTTAGAAGATCCTTTGCTAGCCTTAGTCGTTCATTCATTAAATTTAGTCAACCATTACGCGAAAATTTATCACGATAGATAAATTTACTTGCTTTTATATCTTCTTTTTCATTAGCAATTGAATTCCCATCATTTTTACTTGCCTCGGTATTATAAGGCGGATCGATATAGATTATATCAAAGCCGCCTCTCTCTCTCTCTCTCTCTCTCGATTACTAATAAATTTTTTAGTCCATCATAATTCTCACCGATAATTAAGGTGTTTTGATTTGAATTATTTTCATTGAATTTAAAACTAAGATTTTCATCTTTTTCTAAAATAGCAACAGTATTTGTATCACTTTCGGGGGCAGAATCAAAGCGAAATCCGGTTTTAATTCGTTGAACGACAAATTGATAGACATATTCAAGTTTATTATCCGGGAATTTTTCAAGAATTTCATAGGCTAATTTTTTTTGGTCTAAATTTAGCTCTTTTGATGAAATTTCATCTAATTTTTGTTTGTAAATTTCTAATAAATTTGGGATTTTTGAATCTGCCATTGAAAATTTCCTTTGTAAATACAATTTTTATTTTAAACATTATAATATATTTTATTAATATATTTGTTTAATTTGAATTTAAAAGTTGAATTTGATAAAGCTAAAAAAAAAAAAAAAAAACTAAATTTTTTTGCTAAATTTTTAAAAAAATGTGTTAAAATTATCCCACATTCACTAATCGGGGGGTTTGCAGAGCGGCCAAATGCGGGTGGCTGTAACCCACTTTCTTCGGATTCGGGGGTTCGAATCCCTCACCCCCCACCATTTTGCCCCATAGCCAAGCGGTAAGGCAACGGTTTTTGGTACCGTCATTCGTTAGTTCGAATCTAACTGGGGCAGCCAAATGTTGATTCGCCAAAAACAAAAAGTTATTATAAAAAATAAGTTTATGAAAAAACCTGAAAAAATAACAGCAAGAACAACCGATTTTGCAAAATGATATATTGATGTTATTGCTCAGGCGGATTTAATGAATTATGGCCCAATCAAGGGGACAATTTATTTTAAACCTTTAGGCTATAAAATTTGAGAAAATATAGTAAGAATTGTTAATTCTTATTTTGTTAGGCAAAAAATTGAAAATGTTTATTTTCCCTTGTTAATTCCCCAAGATTTTATTGAAAAAGAAAAAAAACACATTAAAGGTTTTGCTCCAGAGCTGCTAACAATTACCAAAGTCGGTGATAAGAGTTTAGCAGAAAATATTTATATAAGACCAACAAGCGAGCTTCTTTTTGCAGATTATTTTAAGGCAGAAATTGCAAAAAATAACATTTTGCCAATTAAATTAAACCAGTGAAGTCAAGTTTTACGCTGAGAAAAAACTACTAACCCGTTTTTACGAAACACTGAATTTTTATGACAAGAAGGCCATACAATTCACTCAAGCAAGACCGAGGCTGAGCAATTTGCCAAAAAAATAGCTCGGTTTTACAAGGATTTTTTAGAAAACTACTTATCAATTCCGGTTATTTTAGGTAAAAAAACCAACCGCGAAAAGTTTCCCGGAGCTTTTAATACTTATACAGTTGAATCAATGATGCAAAATAAGCGCGCTTTACAGTCAGCGACTTCGCATTTTTTAGGCCAAAATTTTGCAAAAAATTTCGATATTAAATTTAAAAACAAAAAAAACGAAACCCAAATACCTTTTCAGACATCTTGAGGTATTTCAACACGCTTAATTGGCGCAATTGTAATGGCCCATAGCGATGATAATGGGCTCATTTTACCGCCAAAAATCGCCCCGATTCAAGTTGATATTCTTGAATTTTTTTCCAAGAAAAATCCCGAAGTTAAAATTTTCGCTAAAAAAGTCGCAAAAATTTTAAAGCAAAAAAAAATAAGCTTTCAAATTGATGATTCAAATGAACAGATAGGATTTAAAATCAACAATTCCGAAGTTCACGGCTCACCAGTAAGGATTGAAATTGGCCCTAACGAAGTTAAAAACCAACAAATATGTCTAGTTCGACGTGACACTCGTGAAAAAATTATTTTCAATATTTCTGAGCTAAAAAATAAATGTCCGGAAATTCTTAGAAAAATTCAAATAGACTTACTAGAAAAAGCAAAGAAACGTCTTAGCAACAATACTGTTTTTGTAACTACTTATAAAGAATTAAAACAAGAAATAATAAAGGGAAAATTTGTAATTGTTCCATTTAATGAGTCTGCAAAAAAAGAAGCAGAAATTCAAGAAGAAACCACAGCAACTGCGCGTTGTATTGTTCCAAGAACAACAATTTTTAATTTACCACAAAGTGGAATATCAATTTTTAGTGGTAAAAAAACGACAAGGTTTGTTTTATTTGCCAAATCATATTAAAAATTTACTAAAAAGTGATAAAATCATTATAATATTAACTAAAAAGGAGAAAATATGCCAATTTTTGATATTCATTCAACTGAAGATATAAATCTTAAAATCGAAAAAAACGAAAAGGTTATATTAGTTTTTCATCAACCAGGTTGCGGTGCTTGTGTATTATATGAAAACACTCTTGAAGAAATAAATAAAAAATACGGCGTTGAAGGTCTTGTGATTATTCGTATAAACGTTCGCGAAAATATTTTATATGCGCGTGATAATTTAATTCAAGGAACACCAACAACTTTAATTTATAAAGACCAAAAATTTGCGCGCCGTTTAGATGGTTATATTACTAGCGAAGTCCTTGAATCACATTTAAGAAAATTAGATTTAATAAATTAATTTCGTAAATTTTTTGAAAAATTAAATATAAAAAAATGAGATAAAATTTTTTTACTCTCTCATTTTTTTATATTTTTAGTTTTTGTTTAAAAGCTCTTTGTTTTATAGTATTTTTTTACCTTAGTAATTGTTGGGTGGATTTTTTATAAGTGATTAATGACATTAGAACATAAATTAGAATAAAAACCGTTGATAAACCGGCTCAAGAAAATAACAAAATTAGCATTAGATGATATTTGGAAGCAGCTGGCAGATCATTTCCGACAATTAGCATGTGAATCGATTCCATTGAAGGGAAAATAGTTATAAAACTAAGTCCAAGAACAACAAGTGAAATTAGAATAATATTTAGCACATGATAAAAAAGCGTTAATAAAGTTGAACCTCCAAGCGCTTTTAAAATCCCAATCATTTTTTGTTTTGACTCAGAAATTGTTTTTGCATAGACAAGAATAAAAGCAATTAAAATGATAACGAAAATAATGAAAACAGCAAATGTAACTTTGTTAATAATAGCAATTATTTCTAATGACTGACTCGTTATCACACGGATAAGATTTGATGGTGGTGTGATTTTTAGTTCAAATTTTGCACTTTTTGCTTCTGCATCTAAATCATTGTTTTCATCTGTTGTTCTAAGATAAGCCGCTAATTGGATTGGCTGAAAACGGCTATAAAATTCTTTTGCATCTTTATGATAATATAATTCAGAAATCTGTGATTCGAAAATACCAGTGACAACAAGATTAACTTTCTGATCTAGGGGCGAAATTGTCTGAATGATATCGCCAACTTTTAGTTTATATTTTGCATTTAAATCAATAGCGGTAGTCGAGATCAGAATTTCATCTACTTTTTTGGAAACACTTCCGGTGATTAATTTTAAATTCTCAGGTTGAATTTCTGTGTTTTTTAGTTGGATTTTAAAAGGGATTAGCGGTGAGTCTTTAATGTTTTCATTAGGAATATAAGAGCTAATTTCGCTAAAAAGTTGCTTTTTTTCCTGCTTTTTTTCCAAATTTATATTTTTAATTACAAGATTTTCAAGACTTTGAATTGTATCTGTTGCAATAAAAGAGGGAAAATTAATGAAATTAAAACTATTATTAACTCTAGCAGCTGAACTTTTAATGCCATGATTAATCCCGACAATTTTTAGTGGAATTTTATTTTTAGTATCTTTAATTTCCTTTATTTTGCCGTATGCTAAATAAATTGTTTGGCCAATTGGGTTTTCAATTTTTAGTTTTTCTGCTATTGAATTGGAAAGAATCACTTCATTAATATTTTCAATAAACCGGCCTTCAAAATTAATAATATTATTTTCAATTCGATCCTTGAAAAATTTATTAATTTCAATTTGGTCAGTATAATCAAGGCTAGCTTTTCGATTTTCATAAAAAAAATTCATATCTGTTGTTGATTGCTTTGCAACCACATAACTAACAGATTCAAAATTGCTAATTTGATTAATTTCATCGTGATTAAAAGTTGCTTTTGATTTTTTTTCAATTAAATTTTTATCAAGAGATAGCGTATATTTTTGCTGTCTTGCAACTTTTCCAGTACCAAGATTTAATTGAAAAGCAAAACTAATTGAAAAAACCGCGGCTAAAAAAGCAATTATAATTAAAATCGATAAAGTTAGTTTTTTACTAATATCGGCAATAACAAAAATCGGTGAAATTCGTAGTTTATTTTTTAATTTAGCAATTTTTGAAATTTTTTTTAGTTTAGTAGCTGGTATTTCCGGCAGAATTTCAGTTTTATTTGGCAGAATTTCATTAATTTGTGTTACTGGCTGGCTATTTTTTTGTAAAAAAATAACTTGGTCAGCATATTTTTTTACCATTTCAATATTATGACTGATCACAACAATTGTGTGATTTCTTGACATTTGTTTAATTTTTTCAAAAATAATTAATTCATTTTCTTTATCAAGAGATGCTGTTGGTTCATCAAATAAAATAAATTCTGATCCACGATTTAAAGAACGGAGAATCGAAATTCGTTGTTTTTCGCCACCTGATAAATTTTCCATTTTGGTTTTAAAAATACTATCATCCAAATTTAGAAAATTTGCATTCTTTCTAAATTCTTCTTGCTTGAAATTACGTCCTAAAATATTAGTTCCGATCCGAACATTATCAACAGCAGAAATATTGTCAATTAAGTTAAAATCTTGAAAAACTATATCAACCTTAGGATTTTTTATCTGCTTTTGATTTTCATCAAAAAAGGAAATCTGACCACTATCGGCATGAGTAATTTTCGCGATGATGTGCAAAAGTGTCGTTTTTCCAACTCCAGATTGCCCTGAGATAAATGTCAGTTTATTAGCAGGAATATCAACGCTAATATTGTCAAGGATTATTTTTGAGCCAAGTTTTTTAGTAACATTACGAATTTGAATCATATTTAGTCTCAAAACTTTAAGTTTTTATAATTAAATTTACATTTTAATATAAAAATATCATTTTTATAATTATTTTTAGAGAATAATTAATATTTTTTTTACTTTTTAAGTTTTTGAAAAGTAAAACCAAAATTTTCATCTAAGTCAGTTTCACATTCAAATTCAATTTTAACGGTTTTAAAGAATTCTTTTTTCTTAATTTTGCAATTATTTTTTTTGATTACCTGCAAAATTAAAGGTAAATTTTTGATTTGTATCTCAATTTGGTAGGGAAATCAAATCTTCAAATTATTAATTTTGCTTAGTTTTAAAACTTCTTGCGCTGCTTTTTTATATGAATTTTGCAGCAATCCAAGCCCTAATTTTCCACCATTTATAAATCGAATGATAACAATTAGCGAATTTATTATTTTTTGTGTATGTAAAATGTGGAAAATTTGTTTACCAGCCGAACCTTTTGGTTCATTTCCATCGCTAAATTTGCAATTATATAAACTAAAACAAATACCAAAGACAATATGAGTGGCATTTTTATAATCTTTTTTAATTTTTTCGATCAAAAAATTAAAACTTGCTTCGCTTTTTATAATAAAACTTAAAGAAATAAACCTCGATTTTTTGATTTCAAAACTAAAACTTGCTTCTTGGGTGATTGTTTTTTCCATTTTGATTAATTATTTTAAGTTATTTGCTGTTGTTTTGTTAATAAATTTTGAAAAAATTAAATAAAAAAATAACGGAACCGAAATTGCAAAAAGCGAACCAACAGCTTGAATATTTTGTAAAAAGCCTAAACTTGTTTGCCCTGAGTACTGAAATCATGTCGAAATTGTCTGGTAAGACCGATTTGTAAAAATATAATTAGGTCACAAAAAATCGTTTCATGCCTGAATTGTTGTGAAAATAATTAATAAATAATATGAAATTCTTATTTTTGGGAAAATTATTAATTTAAATTTTGAAAAAATTGAAAGTTTATCAATTTTTGCTAGAAAAATTTGTTTTTTTTTAATTTTTTTTATGCTTTTATAAAGATAAAATAGATTGAAAAAAGAAAAAATTTGGTTACAAACTAGCGAAAAAATCGGAGCGTTTGTAATTAGGTGATTTTCATTCAAAATTTGGGAAAGTGGAATATAAATACTAATTTCCGGAATAAGCGAAATACCCACAAACAAGCTAATAAATACTAATCTAACCCTTTTTGTCGCCATTCAAAGACCAAAACTAGCAAGCGAATATAGAAAAAGCCGCATAAAATTAATTAAAATAATTGTAAAAATCGATGTTTTTAGTCCGACCCAGAAATTTTCATTAAGCGAATTTTTGAAATTATTCCATAAATTAGTGTCTAATTTTAAAGTTAGATTTGGATTATCTTGTAATTCATCGGGCAAACTTGCATTTACAATTAAATAATAAAGCGGAAAAAGAAAAATAAATAACAAAAAAATAAAACAAATAAATAAAAAAAGTTGCAATGAAATACTTCTTAGATTAATTTTTAACACGATTTTTCATCCTTTTTTGTTTTATTTTTTTGTAAATCCTTTTTCAGATTTTTGGCCGTAAAATGATAAAAGACGAAAAAATTGCTAAAAGATATAAAAAACTAATAAAACTAGCGCTTGCTTGCAGCCCTAAATCATCGCGAACATTCAAAATATAAGAAGCAAGCGTGTGACCTTTACTAAGATCAAGGTTTAAATTTCCAGTTATTATATTCGGATATAACATCGTTGCAAAGACAAAGTTTGTATAGGCAATAACAATAAATTGAGCACTAATTTCTTTAAAATAAAGACTAAAAATTCGATCTTTTAAACCAATTTTGTCAGTTTTTAAAATTTTTTTATACTTTGCATTAACACTCGAAATTGCAAAGAAAAAAAGCACAGAATTAAATGGTGTTGCTCGTCAAAGTTGAAAAATTAGATAAAGTCAAATTAAATTAATTTGTTTTTTGCCACCAATAAAAGAAAAATTGAGCCCAAAAATTTTAGCAAAAACATTTTTCTCACCAAAAAGAAAACTAAAAGCAATGCCAATTGCAAAAGCAGAAATGAAAAATTGCGAATAAAGCCCACTAATAAAAAAACTTTGAACAATTTTGTTATTCAGTTTTGTTAGCAAAAGCGCAATTATAAACCCAAATAAAAGCGCAATTGGCGAGCTTAAAAAAAACAAAATTGTGCTATTTTTTAGCGCATTATTGAAATTTGAGCTAGAAAATAAGGTTTTGAAATTTTTAAATCCTATTTGTCAATTTAGATTATTCCCTACTTTAAGCGAATTAAAAAATGCTTGAAAAATTGGGTATACCGAAAAAGCAATAAGAAAAATTAAGAGCGGGCTTATTAATAAAAAAGCCTGAAAATTTTTGCTAGAAAGAAAATTTTTGACAGTATTTTTATTAACACTTAACACGATTTCCCCGTTCATCAAAGGCAAAAATTTTATTTTTATCATATTCAATTTTAACTTTTTGGTCAACAATATTAACTGGAGTCACAATTTCGAGGTCAATATTTTTTTCTATATCATGAATTTGGTAATAAAAACTATCGGCAAGATTCTTTTTGTATAAAATTTTGCCATTGGCTTTGTTTTTAGATTCAACAATTTTAATATATTTTGATCTGATATAAAAATTGTTTTTTCCTTTTTTTTCTAGAAAATTAATTTCCGGAAAGCCAATAAATTTGGCAACAAATAGGGAATTAGGATTTTCAAAAAGTTCTTCTGGCTCTGAAAATTGCATAATTTTGCCTTTATTTAAAAGAGCAATTTTGTCGCTTATTTTTAGCGCATCATTTTGATCATGGGTTACCAAAATGATTGTCATCATGAATTCTTTTTTTATTTTCAGCAATAATTTGATAGTTGCTTCTTTTATTTTTGCATCAAGAGAAGAAAAGGGTTCGTCCATAAAAATTAAATTATCACCTTTTATGATTGATTTTGCAAAAGCAACACGTTGTTGTTGCCCCCCACTAATATTGCTAACTTTTTTGTGGAAAATATTTTCAATTTCAAGAGATTTTAGAATTTTGCGCATTTCTCTTTCAAATAAAGTTTTTCGAAATTTAATATAAAAAAGATAAAATTTTAAATTTTTTATTATAAAAGTATAAAAATTAAATTTTTGGTATATTTTTTGTCAAAAAGTTTTTCCATCTGTTTTAAAAAAATTTTTTATATTTTTAACATAATTTGCCTTTTGTTTCACGAAGTTAAATTGCTCTAGGCTTAAAGACCAGACTTTTTCATTTCATTTTTCCGAATTTTTTGTACTAAGTCAAAGATTTTTTCTTACTGAAATTTCTTCATAGAGATTATTTTTTTGCATTATATAGCCAAAATTTTTAAATTCGGGATTATATCTAATAGCTGACTTTGCGGGTAAAAAATTAGTCAAAAGGTTAAGAAAAGTTGACTTACCAGCTCCAGAAGGCCCTAAAATTGTAATAATTTTGTTTGCAGGAATTTCAAGATTATCAATTTTTAAGAAATTTTTTTTATCATAAGAAAATAATAAATTTTTGATAGTAATTGCAATTTTTTGCCCATTCATAATAAAAATTTACCTTTTTTTAGAATTTCTGTTTTTCTATTTTATAATTAATTCTATTCAAAAAATATTAAAAGAATAATAAAAAAATAATTTTATTTTTCGTATTTTCTAAAAAAAATTTCAGAAAAGTGAAAAAAAGAGAGAATTTACATGAATTTTAAAAAATATTTAAAAATATTTACAATCTTATCTCCAAGTTTTTTTCTTTTAGCTGCAGGATGTGGCGGGAATCCAGAAACTAATATCACAAAAAAAGAGATCAGTCTTAATGAAATTAATCCAAAAACACAAGTTGTTTTAATGACAAGTCAAGGCGCTTTTTGGCCGCTAATTTTTGGTCTTAATGAATATGGGAAAAATATAAAAGGGCTAATCCCTTATTATAATGAAAAGTTTAAAAATGATGCAGATTTTGCTCCAGTTCGCCTTGTATTAAACAATGAATCAAAAGCAAAAACTCAATCACAAATAACTCAAAATATTAAAAATTTACTTGATTCAAACTCAGATCAGATCCCTTCTCTTGTTTTAGGCGATCTTTCAACAGCAAGTGTGTTAAAAGAATATAACCGCCTTTTAGAAATTAAAGATGACAAACTAAACCCAAGTTTGTTTGTTGAAAAGCTTATCAGCGCTTATAATGCCGCTGATTTTGGGAAGAATAAGTTTTATAATATTCCTTTTAATAAAAATGATGTTGATGCACTTGGTTTTAATCTTGATAATCTAAAGATTGTCTTTGATCTAATCGAGCAAGGTGGCGGAAGCGTTGATAAGACAATGGAAATTTATAAAAAAGCGTTAGATTCAGTTAACAAAGGCAATCAAACTCCAGAAAATAGCTTTTTTAAAGCTATTGAAGTAAAAAAAAGCGACGTTTTTAAAGATCTTAATATAAATAAGGAAAGTTTTGAAAATATTGAAACTGCCCTTGAATTTGCCACTAAATTCATCCAGGGCCTTAAGATAAAAAATGGGGCAAAAATTGATGAGAATACTGAAAATGCCACAATTTTTGTTCTTGATTATTCACATAGTATTTTCCAGAAAGATCTTATCTCAAAAACCGGCAAGCATTTTTGAAAACCAGAAGGTAAACAATTAGCTTATTTAATTAATTCTGATAGTAATTTACGTGATGAGTTTAGAAAAACTTATGATAATTTTACCAAAAATAATCAAAAACTAACTTATAAAATTGGCGAAAAAACTAAGGTTTTACAGGCTTTTCAGTTCAAAGATTTTAAAGCCAAAGGCATAGGCGAGTGAGGAAGTCATGATCTTTTACATTATCGCACTGTTTTTGGTTATATTCCCGCAGTTGGAATCAAACAATCAATCGATTCGGCAACAACTCGGTTTTTGTTTGCAAAAAATAAGCCAGAAAACGTAAGAAAATTCGCCACTTTTAATGATATTTTTACAACAAATCAACCTTTAAAAGCAAAAAGTAATTCCCCTTTTTCGGTTTTTTATTCAGGTGGTTCTTCTTTGATTCCGATTAGAACAGGGAATGAAAAAATTGACATGGCAACGGTAAAATTTTTAGTCTGGTTGTATACTGGTCAAAATGATATTGAAGGAAAAATGGTTGATAATGCTGATTATTTAATGGAAAATACTGGTTATTTTATACCAACAAAAGCGGTTATGCAAAAAGAAAAGTTAGCAGCAATTAAAGCTAAATACCAGGAGTATTGTAACAAAATTAGCGAATTTGAAAAGCAAAATAAAAAAAGTTTTGAGCTAATTGGAGCCGAGGCAACAAAAATCGACTGGAATTTATACGAAAAAGCAGCAAATCTTCGTTCAGTAATCATTTCAATAGAGTCAATGTTTAAAGCTTTAAAAGAAAAAAATAATAAATTGGAAATATTAACGGATAATGGCGATTTTAAGGCGGCAAAAATTTCTAATGTGTTACTTGATTCATTTATTGAAGCAACAAGGATTGAAAATCCGCAATTAAAAACTGGGGAAGAGCTCCTTAAATTAATTGACGAGCAAAATTAGAATTTTTTCGCAAAAAATTCTAATTTTCATTTTTTTTGCTAAGAAACTATATTTATTCTTTGCTTTTGATTATTTTAACTATTTTTTAGAATTAAAAAAATAGTTTTAATGTTATAATTTAACTCGTTAACATATGTAAATAATAATATAATAAAAAACGAAAGGAAAATTATACTATAAAAATGGACAAATTTTCAAGAACTGTTTTAGGCGATATTCACCCATCTGAATTAGGCGTTGTTGATTGTCATGATCATTTAATTAAAAATTATGGACCAGAAGCGCATGAACACCCAGATTTTGTGATGCTTTCAAACCAAGCGGCAATTGATGAATCACTTGAATTTGCTGCCCGGGGCGGAAAAACTTTAGTAACAATGGATCCGCCAAATGTTGGCCGCGATGTTTATAGAATGTTAGAAATTGCACAAAAACTTGTTGGAAAAGTTCATATTATTATGGCAACTGGTTTTCACAAAGCGGCTTTTTATGACAAAGGAGCCTCATGACTTGCATTAGCGCCAACAGATGAAATTGTCAAAATGGTGGTTGCAGAAATTAACGAAGGGATGGATGAGTATAATTATTCTGGGCCGGTTGTAAAACGTTCAAAGGCAAAAGCGGGAATTATCAAAGCCGGAACAGGTTATGCAGCCATTGACCGGCTTGAGTTAAAATCTCTTGAAATAGCAGCAAGAGCCTCAATTGAAACTGGTGCGCCAATTTTAGTGCATACACAATTAGGGACAATGGCCTACGAAGCGGCAAAATACTTAATTGATTTTGGTGCAAATCCCCGTAAAATTCAATTATCACATTTGAATAAAAACCCCGATAAATATTATTATGCAAAAATAATTCAGGAACTTGGCGTTAGTTTATGTTTTGATGGTCCTGATCGTGTTAAATATTTTCCTGATTCAACGCTTGCGGAAAATATTAAATATCTTGTCGATCTTGGCTTACAAAAACATATTACCCTTTCGCTTGATGCCGGTCGGGTTTTATACCAAAGAAATTATGGCGCGCTCAAAGGTAAGTTAACTTTTGGATTTGCTTATTTATTTGATAGATTTATTCCGCTTTTGAAAAAAGTTGGTGTTAGTGATGAGGCAATTAACGATATTCTCGTTAACAACCCAGCCGAAATTCTTAGTTTTGACAAACCGCGAAAATTTGATCCTTCAATGCTTCCAGATTATGTTCTTGAACTGAAAAAAAGCTTTAAAATCTAGAAGAATTTTTAAATATTTTTAATTTAGTTAATATAAAAGTTTTTATTCGTTATCAGTTCTTTTTTTACAAAATTTTAGAAAGGAAATAAAATGTTATTTTCTAAGAATAAAAAGTGGCTTTTTGGACTATTTATTTTCTTACTGGTTAACATTTTGATCATTTCAATCACTCTTGGTATTAGAATTGGTCATCATGGTGAGAGTATTTCAACTGCGATTAACTTTTTAGTTCGTGTTGTTTACCTTGATAATTATTTAAGACAAAATCCGCTTTTACTTGGTTCGCTTGTGCTTTTTGGTTATCTTGTCTTAGGCAGAGGAAAATCTGAAGCAATTCTTGGCGCGCTAAAAACTGCAATTGGGGTTTTCCTTTTAACAGTTGGCGCTGGCGGTCTTGTTGGTTTGGCAAAACCAGTTTTTAACGCAATTAGTGGCATAAAAGAAGGTGGTGTTGTGCCATTAGACCCTTATCTAGGTTGGACATCCGCTAATAATTTTCTTGAAAAAGGCTTTGGCGCTGCTAATAACTTTCTTACATTAGTTTCATTTACCTTTATATTTGCTTTCATTGTAAACATTTTAATGGTACTAGCAAAAAGATTCACAAATACAAACTCAATTATGATTACCGGGCATGTAATGCTCCAACAATCATCAATTGTAACTGCCTTATTATATGCAATTTTGTTCCGGCAAGTCCCACTTCTTGATAATGGTGGAATCTCAACTGGTTCACAAGTTGGGCTTGTTTTAATTGCTGGAATATTTTTAGGAATCTATTGGGCAACTGCATCTGTTGCAACATTAAAAATTACTAATTTAGTTACCCAAAATGCTGGTTTTGCTGTTGGCCACCAGCAAATGCTAACACTATTTACAAGCTATAAAATTGGTCGTTTTTTTGGTAATAAAGAACAAAGCGCCGAAAATCGTCGCTTACCACAGTCTTTGAAAATTTTTGAGGACAATATTTTTACCCAAACAATTATAATTCTTGCCTTATTTGCCGTTTTATTTGCAATAATTATCGGGTATTATGGAATTGAAAATGTATTAAATGATAAATTTAATGGCTTTGCTCCTGGGCCTAACGCAAGCGCGACTGCCCAAAAAGCAGCAAAAGAAATTGGCGCCACCTGAAATTCATCTTTTTCAGGGGCAAACTTTGTTTTCCTAATTTTTGGTGGTGTTCTTAAAATTATTGCTACTTTAGTTGCATTAATGACCGGAGTTAGAATGTTTGTAACCGAATTACAACAATCTTTCCACGGAATTTCCGAGAAAATAATTCAAGGCGCTGTTGTTGCTGTTGATATTGCCGCAACTTATGGATTTTCAATTAATGCGGTAACTTACGGCTTTTTAGGGGGGGTTTTTGGTCAGTTTCTTGCGGTTTTTGTCGCGATCGGAATTGCTGCAATACCTGGTAATAGTTCCTCCTTGGTTGCTGTCCCGCTTTTTATTACCCTTTTCTTTAATTCTGGTGCAATGGGAGTTTTTGCAAACGCCTCTGGTGGTTGAAAAGCCTCATTTATTGCTCCTGCAATAATCGGTTTTTTCGAAATTATTATAATTTCTTTTGCGCTTAAATTAGTGCAAGACATTGTCGATGTTGGTATTCCAGTTGGTCAAAACCCAGTTCTAACCGGTTATTTAGGAATGGGCGATTGAAATCTTTTCTTTGGTATAATTTTAATTATCGGACAATTCCACTTTGTTGCTGGTTGAATTGCTATTTTTCTTGCAATTATTGGTCTAATTTTACTAGCGCAAGCGGTTGATTCAACAAATCAACACAAAAAAACCTGATTGCAAAAGTTATTAAAAATTGATGTTGATCTAGTTAAGACCGAAGTTTAAAAACTATTAGGGATTATTAGATATTATTTTTTCTACAAAAAGTTTTGGCTTTTTTAAAACCAAAACTTTTTTATTTAAATTATTCTTTATAAATTTATTTAAATTATTCTTTATAAAAATATGGTATAATTATTTTAAAAAGTTACTTTTATTATTTTATTCTGTTGTTCTATTTTTTAAGTTGATTATTATTTTAAGGAGTTATTATGGCATTAAAAATTGTTGCAGCTTGCGGAAATGGTATGGGAACTTCAATGATAATTAAGTTGAAAGTACAAAAAATTGTTAAGGAATTAGGAATTGATGCCTCCGTTGAAGCGCTTTCAATGGGGCAATCAAAAGGACTAACTAATTCAGTTGATATTATTATTGCATCAAAACATCTTGTTAGCGAATTTAGTCAAAAGCAAAAAGCAAAAATTGTTGGCGTTACTAATTTAATGGACGAAAATGAGATAAGAACTGTATTAAAACCGGTTTTAGCGGAGCTAAGTTAGTTTAAAAACCGGAGTTTTATTTAAAATGACAATTAATTTACTTACAAGTTTAGTTAAAAACAACTCGATTTTGCTGAATCAAAAAGCTTCAACCTGACAAGAAGCTATCGAAATTTCTTGTAAACCATTAATCGCAAAAAAACTGATTAGCCAAACTTATGTTGATGCGATAATAACTTCAACAACTGAAAACGGTCCTTATTATATTTTGGCCCCTTTTTTAGCAATGCCACATGCAGAAGCAGGAAAAGGCGTTTTCCAAGATTGTTTTTCACTAGTTGTTTTTGATAAACCATTTTATTTTGAAGGTGATAGTCGTCCTGTGCAAATTCTTATAACTCTAGGAGCTACAAGTTCAGATATTCATACATCAATTGCACTTCCGCAAATTGTTGCCGCATTTGAAAACACAGCTAATATTGAAAAAATCATTAAAGCAAAAAACAAGGAAGAAATTATTAGCTTACTTGAACAAGTTGATTTTAGTAAATATTTGAAAAGTTAATTTTTTTTAAAAACCTTCAATTTTAGAAGGTTTTTTTTATTAATTTAATTATTTTATATTTTTATTATGTTATAATTATTGTATTCGCACTTTCATTTTCACTTGTGCAATGATTTTAATTGAAGAAATTGGGGTAATTCAACTTTATGGAAAAAAACAATTTTGACTTTAATAACAGAATAAAAAAAAAAAAAAAAAACGCTAATTTTAACTAAAAAGAATATTTTTACACTTAGCATAACTTTTTTGCTTGCAACGGCAATAATTACAGTTCCACTTGTAAGTGTTGCAAATTTAGTAACAAAAAATCCACGACTTCAAGTTCAAAATCAGGCAAAATTAATTTCCGCTGTTAATTTAAAGGATCAATATCTAAGTGCTAATTCAAGTTATTTTGATATAAAAAAACAGCTTTTTAATAATGATAATAGCAAAAAAACTGGTGTTGATTTTAGCCAGTTTTTTGATTTTTATCAAAAAACTGATCCGGAAATACCAATTAATTTTGCAACTGATTATGGCTGAGAACACTATAAAATCGAAATTCTTGATCTTATTCCGCTAGATCAGGAGCAATCTTTTGAAATTTATTACCGTTTATTACAAGAGCTAAAAGATGGAAAAACAGCAATTTCTGATCCTTATAAACAAAAAGTTGCATATAGCCATATTCCTGATTATTCGCTTAGCAATTTTGTAACTTTCGCTAGCCAAAAACTGGAAAAATTACGAGCTTATTCAAGTAAGGAATTTAATTTTTCAACCAAAAAAGGCCTGACAAAATTAATATCAGTTAATGATTTTGAGCAAGAAGTTAATTCAGCCAAAACTAGCATTGAAGCAAGAGCTGTTTTAGATAAATATTTCAATTTAGAGGAAGTTATTCGCGAAATTCTTGATAATGAGAATTTTTCCTATCTAAACGAAATCGGAACACGCATCGGCCGTTACCAGATTGAGTTAACAAAAGACCAAATTTTAAAAGATAACTACCTTGTAAAACAGGCGCAAAAAGGTTTTTATAAATTAACATTTTTTGCTACTTTATCAGCGAGTTTTGCTAAAGAAATTGGCGCTGATTTAAACAAAAGCGCCAAATTTCATTTTGGTGTAAATCTTGATTTTAATAACCTTTTCCTTGATAAGACAATCTTAGATAATATAAAAATAGAAGAATTTTCCGAAACCGATTATTTTACAAGCCCAAAACAAGCTGCAAATTTTTCAACGACAGTAAATGGCTGAGATTTTCTTAATTATTATAATAACCAAATTTTTGCAACCGAAAAAGAAAGGCAAGATTTTTTGCTCTTACTTATTGGAAAAATTGTCAAAACACCAATTTTGGATAAGATAAAATTTAGCAATGAATTAGCAGGTCTAGATTATCCACAACTTTTGAAATATTTAAAATTGGAACTTAAATTAGATACAAATGCAACAAAATTGGCTGTTGTTAATAACAAAATTGTTGCAAAAATTTTTGGTAAAATTCTGCTTCGAAATTTAAAAAATGAAGTTATTGCGGAAAAAAGTTTTTCGCAAATTATCGAAAATTTAGAATTATTAGCCCAAAACGACCCTGAATTTGCAAGCAAAATGAAAAAAACTGTATTTTACTTTGAGCCAAGAGCTGAAGAATGAATTTCTGCTTCAAATCATAAAGGAGTTTCAAAAGAAGAAATTATTCGCCTTTTAGAGTTAAATAAATTCGAAAGACTAAAAAAAGTTCTTGAAAATCCCCGCTATTATGGTTACCGATTTGATGAAAATCGTCTGAAATTACTAGTTGATGATTATAAATTACCTAGTGCTCAAGAGTTTGCAAAAACAACAACAATTCCTGGGAAAATATCTGAAGGAATTGTTAATTTTTTCAATTCAACACTGGAAAATAGCGAACAAATCAACAGGTTTTTAGCTTTGCTTGCAAAAAAAGATATTAATTTTGTCGCTAAATTTTGGTACGATTTTTTAGCCGGTTTAAAACTAATTGATGCAAAGACAAAGTGACCAAGCGATTTAAATTCAAATAATTTTTTCAAAAAATTAGCTGAAATTAAACTCATTGCCCCAACAAAATCAGATGGTAAAAACCAGCAAAATCTAGAAAATAACCCAGATTTTTGACTTTTTTCTTTTAATAACGATTATTTAATTTCAAATGAATATTTAAAAAACAGTTTTTATTTACATTCAATCAATAAAAATGTATTAGAATTAATGAAAACTAATACTGAATTAGGCGCAAAATATTTTGTTGAACAAATAAGGCAGCATGCTAGCCAAATTAAACCAAAAGATTTTCTCACAGAAAAACAAAAAAATAAAATTCAAGATCTTACTAGTTTTTTGCTTGCTTTTTATTCGTTAGTTTATGCAAAAGATCAAGGGCTTTTTACCGAAACATTAGGGGAGAATTTTGGCTATAAAATTCAGTTTAAACTCGATCCTGTGCTTGCAAATGTTTCAACCACTGACCAAAATGAGCAGGTGCTTAAAATAAAATACTGGTATAATATCGGGCCTATTGATCAAAATGGAAACTTAATTTCGATAGTAAACAAAACAAAACAGCAAACTTTAAATCTAAAAGTTAATAAAAATAATAAACTCTTAAGTGAAAATGAGGAAAAATTAGATGAAATTGTAGCAGCTTTTCCTACTTCCGACCAATTTGTTTTCCTGACTAAAAAAGATTATCAAGATTTTCTGAAAAAATTGCAAGCCACACTTGCAAAAGAACCCGATAACAAACCAGTTAAAGTTGATAAAGAAATTATGAACTTACCATTTAGTCGTTTTTTTGCGCTTAATTACGAAAATTATGGTTTTTATGCACTAAAAACAGCCAAAACTACTGACCAATCAGGTAGCAGCGGGGGGAAAAATGACCAAATTCTCGGGGTAATCGAGAATTCACCAGCTGAACTTGGAAATCAGAGTCGATATAATTTATTTTTATATGTATATAACAAAAAACATCCAGAAATTCGTTCAACAATGCCGATTAAAGTTATTATAATCGAAAGTTCAGAGTCGCTTTTTGCTTCAAATTAGAAAAAACTTCCAAAAAGGTGTGAAAATGAAAAAAATAAAATTAAATCATATAATCTTCTCGGTTATTGGAATTAGTGCAATTATCAGTCTTGCAGCAACAATTCCTTATGTTCTTTCTGTACAAGCCGAAAATTACAATTTAGGACTGAAAAACTTTGAAAAAGATTTAAAAAAGGCAAAGAATTTGTCAGGACTAAGCAATTTTAACCGTGAGGAATTCGAAAAATTAGTCACTAATTTAAAGGTAAAACCACAGGTTGCTAAAAAATTAAACGCTCGTGATGCCTTAAATTTACATTATGATAAAACTTATAACTTTGACCTAAATCATGCACTAGATTTTGGCATCTTACATCAAAAATACCCTGATTTATTATTTAAATTGGTTCTTCCGGAGGATAAATCTAAGGTTTTAATAAGGCAAAATGTAATTAAGAATCTTGGGCTTAACGTTTCTAATTTGAATAAAACAATTAATTATACCGTAAAATTAGATTTAGATTTTTCAAAGCAAGAAAAATCTTATAAATTTTCGCCAGAAAATTTCACTGCGACAATTAGCCTTGCAAATTTAGATTTTTTAAAAGAAAAAACCGCAACTGAAATCGCAATCGCTTTTTATAATTCTTTTTATAAAAATCTAACTAAAGTTCAAAGTTCTACAAATGCTTTATATCAAACTTTTGTTGACTATGGTGGGGTTTCTTTTAGTCTAAATTCCGAGCCAGTTTTTAACCTTCCTCCAAATTTTGAAATAAAACCTGAATTATTAGGACAAAAATTAGTTTTTAGCCAAATAAATGACGCCAGAAATGAAATAATTTTAAATTTGATTTTATATGATAAAACAAATCAAAAGGAACAGAGTTTTTCTTTAAAATTTGTAGACTTGCCAAACACAAATCAGCACTATGCCAAAAAGTTTTTAGAAATTTTTCAAAAAAACTACGAACTTAATAGCAAAATTTCAAAATATTTAGCTAAAAATAATGAAAATCTTGCTAGTTTATTCTCAAATAAGGCAAATTCAGGTCTTAATTTGTCCCAATTTAGTGACTGATTTAAGGAAAAAAGTCAGAACAGCAATAATTTTACAACTGAGATTAGCAAAATAATCCCAAATTTTGAGCCTAAAAAAGTTATTTTTGCTCTAGGCGGTGTTGAGAATACAAACGAAAACTCCAATTTGCTTACTATTAATTTAAAAATCGATGGCAAGCTTCAAAAATTCGAACAAATTCCTGCGGGGCTAAATTTAGGGCAGGATAACCAGTATGTTTATAATTTTATGTTTAAATTTGATGCTACTAAAGCAATTTATTCAGGATATTTCCGTAATGCTCTTGAAAATTTTGACGCAAATACAGCAGAAAACCTTGATAATTTAAATTTCAAAATTAAAAATGGTTTACCTGTTACAATTTTTGCTTCAACTATTGATGATAAAATACGACATATTTTAAATAAACCTCTAGAACTAAAAAATATTACAAAACAAGTTGCGCCGCTTTTAGAATTTCTAAATTTCTCTGCAAGCAAAACAGAAAATTTAACACCAAAACCTATCAAGGTTTCTACAACTTTATTCGAGCAAGCAAAAAATGCGCAATCCCCTAGCACAACAAGTGTTTTAAAAACGGAAAAATCACAAAATGCCGGTGATTATTTAAAAAACCTTTTTGCGAATTTAGAAAAAACAAAATTCCCAGCAAATACTGTATTATATCTATCAACATTTTACAAAGATAAATACACTTTAAAATTAGAACTAAAAACTAACGGGATAACAAAGGAAACTTTAGAAATTCCAATTGATAATGTCGCAGAAAACAATCTAGCTTATGAAACGCTTGCAGAAAAGGCAAAAATGCACCTATTCCTGGATTGAAAAACAAATATTATCACAAAAACTGAGCTTGCAAAAAACGGAAAACCCGTACTTGAATCAATTAGCGCACTTAACAATCCTAACTTTAAATTTAAGGTAAATCCCGAACCTTCGGAAAAATCGGGTCAAAAAGTTTATTTTGATAGTGAAGAAAAAGGAATTTATCTTGCAGAAGGTGGAATTTCGCTTGAAAAAACTAATGCAAATAATAATCAACCAGCCATAAGTCTTAAATTAGAAAAAGGTAGAACACTGTTTTATGCATTTAAACCAACTAATTTATCGCGAAAACCGCTTTTGCAATATTTTCTATTGCAAGCCGATAAGGCTGGTAATAAATTCGCCTTAATAATTGAACCTGAATTATTTTTAACCGGCTTTAACAAAATTGGCGTGGATTTTAAGAAAAAGCAAAACGGAAACGGACAAAGTACTAACCTTGTCTTAAGTTGAAAAGCCGATGTGGGAATTAAAAAAACATTTAATGGTAGCTACCAAACAGGGTTTCTTTTTGACAACAAATGAGAAAACTTATGAGTAAAACCTAAAAACCCCGTCGATAAATCTCATGATTTTCTTAACAACCCTGAAGCAACGATAATTCTGGCCGCAAGTGTTAGTGAAGAATCAGATAAAAAACAGTATCTTAATTTAAAATTTTTCTCAAGTGAATATGAAAACGGTTTAAAACCTAAATTCCAATGGCGCAAAGAAATCGAATCCTCAACTTCCTGAGATTTAGCGGAAAATCTTATTTTAGGGACAACAAAATCACAAAATCAAGAATCTATCGATAAAGAAAAAAATGATGTAAACCGCAAGCCAGTCGGGATTACCTTCAAAGGTTTTGCCTTATTTGATCGTCCCGAATCAGACGCTGAATATAACAAAATTTTCGAAAGTTTTCGCAAAGAGTATATAGGAAAAAATTAAATTATTTAATAAAAGTTAATTTATGTATTAAAAAAAGTTAGCGATATTTATGCTAACTTTTTTTAATACCCGTTTAAATAGCTGAAAAAATATTAAATTTTTACAAAAACCCATCTAAAAATGCTTGCTGAAAAAAATGAATTATTGCCCAAACAATTAGCCCAGTAAAACCAAATCCGATAATTATACAGATTCAAACAAAGCCTGATTGGAAACCAAGCCCGATTTTTTGCCGGTTTTTTTTAAAATATGCCTTAATTTTAATCATTTTCTAACCTTTTACTGTTGTGCCTTGGCGCGATACGGCACTCATAATGCGACGGCGAAAACCAAAATAGAGAATAAACATCGGCAGAATTGCCAAAATTGCACCAGCCATTTTTATATTCTTATAAATACCACCAGGTATTTGGTCGGTTTCATCGGCAACACCAACTCTTTCAAGTATTCAAATATTTAATGTTTTTATATTAGCAGAATTTGACTGTAAAACAACAAGCGGCCAAGATGTTGCATTTCAAGTTGCAAGCGCTGTGAGAATACCAACAGTTCAAATTGTTGGACTAACCATTGGAATTGCAATGCGGAAGAAATATTTAATTCCAGAACAGCCATCAACCATTGAAGCTTCTTTAATCCGGTCAGGAATTTCCTCAAAAGCATTGCGAAACATAAATCCAGAAAAAACCGAAGCAACAAAAGGTGCTGTAAGCGCAATAATTGACTGCAAACCGTCGTTTCATCCTAACATAACTGTGATTCGGTATTGGCCAATTAAAAGCGCAGTTTCAGGTAATACTAAAATTGATAGGAAAATAATTCAAGAAATCCGTTTAAATCTTCACTTTCTAAGTGAAAAAGCATAACCAAAAGTCATGGAAAAAAAGATTTTCCCAACAACTGAAATGCCCGCAACTAAAGCGGTAACACCAACTGCGCTAATATATCCAGCCTCAGCAGCCTTGCGAAAATTATCTCAGGTAAAATATTTGGGCCAAAAAACCGGAACCCGCGAGTCGATTATTTGTTCTTCAGGAGCAAAAGCATAGACAATCATAAAATAAAAAGGGAAAATAATAAAAATCCCAAAAACAAATAGTACTATAAATTTAAGGATAAAATTCAAAATTAGACTTGTTAGATTGCGATTACGAACTTGCGAGTTAATTGATTCAACCGCTCTTTCAGTTTTCCGATCACTAATGAATTTGTGAATTTTTAATTTTATAATAAACATTTTTCTCCGAAATTTTATCAGCAATTAAAATAATTGTTGCTAAAAACTTTTTAACAAGAATAGATAAGGCAATACCGAATACAAAAAGATAAATTGTAACAGCGCCTGATTGGGCAAAATTTGGCGTCCCGCGCACATTTTTATAAATATAAACTAAAAAAGTTGCGCCCCCATTATTTATTGCTTCAGATTCGTTTAAAAAAATTCCGATTGGAAAAACTTTAATCCCACCGATAATTCCAATTGTAATTAAAAAGTTAATTGTTTTTGAAACAGAAGGGAGGGTAATTTTGAAAAATTGCCTTACTGACGAGGCGCCATCGATTGCCGCAGCTTTATAAAGTGTTGGATTTACCGATAACATCGCGGTAGTCAAAATTAGTACTTCAAAAGCAATGCTTCTTCAAATTCCTGAAATTAGTACAACAAAAAGCGCATCAAGCGAAGAAGAATTTCCGGAATTTAGCCACCTTTTTGATATCCCAAAAAGTTTGTTAATAAAACCAGTTTCACTATCAAAAATATAAGCAAATGAAACCGAAACTGCAATCGCGGATGTAACATATGGCAGAAAAAAAACTGTCTGTCAAAATCCGCGGGCATACTTACGATGCAAAGAGGCAATCGCGGATGCAATAATTAAACTAATTATTAATCCAAGCGGAAGAGCCGCAATTGAATAGATTACCGAATTTCTAATGGCAATATGAAAGTTCGTATCAATTGTGATTAGATCAATAAAATTATCAAAACCAAACCGAGTATTTCCGGCAACATTGTGATTGATTTCAACACTTAAAGATTTTGAAATTGAGTATAAAAAGGGCAGAAAAACAAAAAGAAAAATTACTAAAATTGATGGTAAAAGTGCTAAAAAAGGCTTTCAAAATGGTTGCTGTTGGTCAAGAATTCCTAATTCAAGCCTAGTTTTTCTAATTCGCCGGCGATAGAAAAATTCACTTATTAAATTCATTAGATTCGCTCCCTTGTTTCATAGTCAAAAAGATGTAACTTGCCAGCTTTAAAACTAAATTGTACTAATTCACCAATTTCATAGCTAGATTTTTTTTTGAACATTATCGAAACAAGCCCAAGATTGTTAACTTCAACTTTTCCAAGAATATCTTTTCCAAGATTTTCGACTGTAGTAATCTTCCCTTGAAAATTTCCATTTTCATTTTCCAGCAAATCTTCTGCACGAATTCCTGCTCTAATTTTTTCTTGAGAATAATCTGTTAAATTTTCATAAATAATTTGATTATCAACAACAACACGTTTATTTTCTTTATCATAAAAAGCATCAAAAATGTTCATTTCCGGAACACCCAAAAAAGATGCAACAAATTCATTTTTCGGTTTATGGTATAATTCAGTTGGTGTTCCGATTTGTTGAACATAACCTGTTGACATACAAATAATTCTATCAGAAATTGACATTGCCTCTTCTTGATCGTGAGTAACAAAAACTGTTGTAATACCGATTTCTGTCTGGATTTTTCGAATTCATTGCCGAGTTTGGACTCGCAATTTTGCATCTAAATTCGAAAGTGGCTCATCCATTAACAAAATATCAGGATGACGCACGATTCCGCGCGCAATTGCGACTCTTTGTTGTTGTCCTCCTGATAATTTTGTCGGTTTTTTTGCTAAATTTTTTGTAATTTCGACCTTTTCAGCCGTTCGGAGTACGGCGCGATTTATTGCTTCTTTTATTGAAATATTATCATTTTGGTATCTTTGATATTCTTCAAGGTCAGCTTCGGATAATTTTTCTTTACTTAGCGAAAATTTGGTAATTAAATTTTTTTCAAAGTCTAAAAACTGTTTCAAAGTCGCACTTTTATAGGAACTGATTTTTGATTTTAGCGATTTTAATAACATGAGATTTGGCGAATTTTTTGAGTTGGTTTCTAAAAATTTCTTTTTGTTTTGTAAATAACTTTGTTCTAAATTTTCTAGGCTTTGCGAATTTTTTATTGAAAGTTTTTCATTTTCAATTTCGTTTTTAAACCATAGCTCCTTATCTACTTTTTGTTGATTAAAAGCTGCTAATTGCTCTTGATAGTCTAAATTTAGTGATTCTTCATCATTTAATGTTGTTTTTGCCCTAAAATTTTTATACCCTTTTTGAATTTGGCTTAATTCTAATTTTGCATTTTTCCTAAACTGTTTATACAGATTTTCCAAATTTGTAAGTTTTTTGTATACTTGCGCTTTTTGCTCTAAAAAGTTTTTCCGGGCTTTTACTAATTCAGGTGCGAATTTTATTGCATATTTTTCTTCTCGGATCAGTTTTTTATAGAGTTTTTTATCTTGTTTGGCATTAGTTTTAATTTTTCTAACTTTTAGTTTGTAGGCTCTACGAAAGGAAATTGCCTGTTGAATTGGACATTTTGTACTTGATTTTCCCTGGAAAATTTTTTTTCAAATAGACCAGAAAATTGAAGCAGATTTCCCTAATTTAAGAAATTCAATTGTAAGGTGTTTAATTTCTGCTTGTTTGTGGATTTCGATTAAAGAATAATCTGATTTTAATTGGTTAAGTTTTAAATAAGTTTGTGTTTTTAATTCGTTATAATCATGTTCTAATTGGCGATAGACATCAAAATAGTCAAATAAAAGTGATTTGTACTTTGCCAAATCTTCAATTGAAGCGCCGTTTTTTGCAAGCACAATTGAATTAGCGCTAACGCGAGCGAGCATAGATTTTTCATATGCCCGTTGTTTTCAACGATGGTCATTATGAAGCGAAAAAGCGATATTTCCAAAAACATTTAAATGCGGGTAAAGAGCATAATTTTGAAAAACAAGACCGATTTTTCGTTGTTGTGGTGATTTTCTTGTAACATCTTCGCCATTGAAAATAATTTGACCCGAAGTGGGGTTTAATAATCCTGCAATTGCATTTAAAATTGTTGTCTTTCCTGAACCAGAAGGCCCTAAAAGTGTTACAAGTTCGCCTTTAAAAATTTTTAAATTGGCCTTATCAACTGCAAGAGTTTCGCCAAAATCAATCGTTAAATCCTTAATTTCAATTGCGGGAATTAAGGATTTTGATTTATAACGATTTTCAAAAGCCTGCCGAATTTTTTTAATCTCTGATTCAAAACTCAGATTTTGTAATTGGTTATTTTCGAACGTTTTTTTCATTTCTAATTTCATGCTTTTGCTTCCTTTTTTGTTCAAGTCCAAACTCATACCAGTCAAAGACATTTTTATCTTTATTAATATCGCCTAAAACTAAAAAATTATCGATTGCACCAACGCCGCGTGTTTTATAAACTGATTTGATCATATTTGTGATTGTCACGAATTTTGTATCTTTTAAATTCTCATAAAAACCAAATTTTTTGTTAATTGAGTTTTCCAAAGCGGCTGCTTGTTTAATTGAAACATAAGAATAAATCGAACTTTCATTGTTAATTGCGGCAAGGCCACTTTGTAAAATCGGAATTGCAAGCCCTGCTTTCACAATTTCAACAGCATAATTTTTAAAAAAACCATCATGACCAAAATAAATGCTGCCAACATAACGATCATAAGAACGAGCAGCTCCAGTTTTTGGGAAAAGAAAAGAAATTATACTTTTATTTGGCAGAATTTTTTCTGCAAAATTCTTTGCTTTTTGGGCATACTCGCCTTCTAAACCTTTTGTTTTTTGGTAATTTCCTTGACCATCTTTTTTTCCAACTTCTGGCGTGTCAATACTTTCAAGGCGGGCATTAAAAATCGGTGGAAGTTTATCTGAATTCAACGCTTTTAATGTTACAGTATCCCCATCAGTCCATTTTTCAACTTGAGCACTAATAATTTCAAAATATGTCTTATCAGGCAAAATTTCATTTTTGAATTTGATTTTTTCCTCATCTTGCCATTGATATTTTGGATCTAGAAATTTTCGAATATTTTGTGCATATTGACTTTGCGGATTTTGTAAATCTTCAAACGGATTTTTTGAAAAATCCTCTATTTTATAGTATTTTTGTGCTTCTGTATACGAAAATTTGTGATTTTCGACAATACATGAAATTGCAAAAAAGGCAACTATAATTATGTTTAATGTTCCGAGAAATAGTTTCTGAAAAATTTTTTTCATAATTTCTTAAAAATAGTTAGACATTTTAATTTTTTACGCGATATGCAGGCCCTAAATTTGCTCTTAGTGTTTTTAGAAAATCGCTAAAATTACGTAATTTCCCATCACTTGCGTGAAGGCTTTGCATCTGCGCAACGGTTGAATCTAAAGTGGTTCGAAACACTCCAGCCACTGCATCAACATTGTCAAAAACTAAACTATATTGCGATTTTGAATCAGCTTTTATAAATTTACTAAACTGATTAAAAGATACTTTTTGTCCCAAATTTTTCGTATTTAAAACATTGCTATCTAGTGTTGATTTTAAAGGCAGCAAATAAGAGCTGGATTTTGAAAAATATTCAATTGGTGTAATTTTTCCAAATTTGCCGCCAAAATCAACTTTTTCGGTTAAAACTCAATTAATAAAAGTTTTTATAGCCCTATCTTCTTTTTCAGTTGCATGAATTAAAATAAGATCTGGGCCTTGAGAAACAACAGGAATAATTTTGCTTGTTCGCGCGAATTTGTGAGGTGCGGCAACCATATCAAATTCACCTTCATTAAGCGCTGCAGACCCTGATATTTGTTCCATTCCGGCATAAGATGGAATTATAATTGGTTTAAAATTTTCGTTTAGATCAAGAACTTCATAACTGCCTTCAACAATTCCTGAAGGTTTTTCGCTTTTGTTTGTAAAATAAAACACTTCCTTTCGTTTGTTTTTTTCAATAAGTTCTTTAATTCGCGGAAGAATTGCTGATTTTATTTTTATTTTCGATTTTTGATCAATTGCAAGGATTTCTAAGTCTTTGCTTATATCAGTTAAATCTGTTGCTTTAATTACCGCAGCATATTGAGCTCTTGAGACATTATACAAACGTTTGCTGCCATCATAGAAAAACCCAACTAAATAGTTTTTAGCATTTGCTTTAACGAAATTATGAAAATAACCTGATGTTGACCCAATTGAAAAAACTTGTTGGTGATTACGGAAATAAGTTGAGTTATATTCGCCAGGTGAGGTAAAATAAATCGATCTATCTTTAATACCTTCAGAGATTAAATTATAAATTTTTTCAAAATTTTTATACCTGTCTGAATTAGGTTGATCCATATAAGATGTAAAGTCAATTAAATTTTTTTGTCGGTCTAATACTGTGATTTCCTTTGATTTATCACCTTCAGATAAAGAACGGGCAAGTGCGAAAATTAAAGTTGCATGATTATCGATTCCTAAAGCTGATTTTGCCGAATTTAGCGCTGAACCTGATAAGGCTTCTGGGAATGATTTTATAATTCTTGAAGATAATTTCTGTAAATCTGTAAAGTTTTCAAGATCAGATTTTTGAAACTGATAACCGGCAAGACCTTCTTCATTTGAGACATAATTTTTCCAAATTTTTTCAATTTCTTTAATATCTTCGTTTTTTTCAGTAGCTAATTTTTGAAATTGAGCAAAATAAGGCTTGTCTTCTTCTTTGATTGTTGCAGGTTTTTTCTCATCTTTTAACGCTTTTTCAATAATTCAACCTAATAAAATTTTGTTAATTGTCAAAGTTTCGGTTGATTTTCCAAATGGGAGTGTATAAATTCCTTTTGTATCAAGGAAGGGAATTTCCGAATTAATTTCTAAAAATTCGGAAATTCCTTGCTCTTTTAGAAAGTTTTTTGTTATTTTTTCTTGTTCTTCTTGCGGTTCAACATCTGATTTAAAATCGCTAACAAGTGGAAATGTCATTTGATATTTATTAACAATTGCAAGTAAACTTGAATAATTTGTGACAATATTTGGCAGTTTTATACGGTCTTTTGTCTCTAAATAGCTATTAATTGTCGAAGCAGCGCGACTATAACCACCTTGGAAATATTGTTCTTCCATTTTGATAAAGTCTTTTTTCTGATTTGCAGTCGTATTCCAAAGTTCAATAATTTTTTGTAATGCTTTTGTCTCGTTTCCAGTAGATGAAAAAGAATGCCCAAAAACTAGTTTCCCATCCTCAATACTATCAAATCTGGCAGTATTATTACTAATACAAGCACCAAGAAAAGCTATTGGGGATACAGTTAATAAACTTGTCAGGAAAATACTCCTGATTTTATTAGAAATTTTACTTTTTGTAAGGGGGGTATTATCGCGTTTCATTTGTTTATATTCCTTTTTTTTTTTTTTTTTTTAATTTTTTTCTGTTTTTTCACTGGCTTTTTTATTTAAATTTAGCAAAATAGCAATATTTTTTTTTAATTGTTCAAGAAAATAATCAAAATTTAAGTCTAATTGAGGATTGTTATGAAACTGATTATTGATTTGACCTAAAGTTTGTTGCATACTTATGCGGAAAGTGTTAGAATCAACGCCGGCTGGTTCGGCAAAAAACCGATATTTTTCGGGGTTTTCGAGAGTTTTTTTAAATTGTTCAAAAGCAATTTTAAAAAGTGGGTTTTGCAAAAATACAGGATTTTTAACAAAATCAGAATTTAAATTTGTTTTGGTAGGATTTAAATTCCCAGCAGCTAGGGATAAAAAATCACTTGGTGTTACAATAATTTTTTGATTATTATTATCTAAAAATTCTTCTTTTTCGGAAATAAATCACTTTATAAAATTAAGTGTTGCCGTGTCTTCTTTTTCGTTATTATGAAAACCAATTAACGAAGGGCCTTGTGATGTGATTATATTAAACCGGTTTGAATTCTGAAGTTTTTGGGGCTCTGGTAAAGCCATTAATTCATCTTCGTTAAGTTTTTCATACGATTTTGAAAAAAGAAAGATATTTGGGTTTTGTTTTATTAGTTTAAGTTTGTTCTTAGAACTAACTTCTAAATTGAGATTTGCAAAATCAACATCTGATTTTTTGTTATTTTCAAGTCATTTATCAAAATTTGCATCACTTGCTAAAAAACTAAAATTATTTAAATTAGCCTTTATTTTTATAGTATTTTTTACTTCCTGAATCAAATTTTTATCATTTATTTGGTCTAAACTAATATCATTTTCGGAAATCTGACTTTGATTTCCAACGTAGACATACCCTGGTTTATTATCAAGAATTTGGTGAATTTTAGCAATTGCATTTGGTGGTAAATTTTCATCACTAACTAATTTTCAAATTCTCGAATTAGAACCAACAGGATAGTCTTTTTGTGAATTTGGAAATTTAAAACGTAAAAAAACTTGCCCGATTTTTTCAAAATTTCGGGTATAATGACTTGATGATGTAAGTGCAAAAACTAGTTGATGATTTTTTAAATAATCACTTGCATAACCTCTATTTCAAGTTCAAGGGCCAGCAAGTTTGTTTTTAATTAAACTAGCCATGATTTCATAAGCTTTTTTTGTATTTTGATAATTTTTAGTTTTATTATCAAAAAGATTGGTATAATTCAGCAATTCAATATTTTTATTTTCATCACGATCACGGAAATAACTTGATTTTAGATATTCGCCATTAGCCTCAGCAAACGAAGTAAAAAAAAGTGTGGCGGCAACATCATTAAAGCCAATTAAAAAATCAACTTTTTCAGTTTGACTTCCTTTTTCAGCTTCAGGAAATGATTTTTTAACGCGGCTAAGGAAATCAACTAGCTCAGCAAAATTATTTAGTTTTGAAAAACTAAATGTATAACCATCAAAACCATTTTCGTTAAATGAAATGCTTTTATAGCCCCCTCAAATTCTTTTAATATATTCAAGATCAGTTTTTTGTAAATCAAGATTCTCAACTATTTTCTGGTCTGATGCTAAAATTTTAAAATTTGGACTTGATTTTTTCGCTGATTCTAAAATATAGGATAATACAGGTTTGTCAACTAAAAGGACTTTTGATGTTTTAAGAATTGGCAAAAAAGGAATTCTATCAGGGCTAATTCCGGGTAAATTTTTGGTTTCACTAAGAAATTTTTCATCATATTCGGATTTAATTTTTTCTTCTAGTTCTTTTTGTGTGTTTAAATCTAAAAGCATTCCAAATTTATTTAAAGTGGCGGCGAGAGCGGGATAATTTAGCGTCAAATTAGGTAATTTTTTGTTTTCTTTTGCTTGGATATAGGAAGCTAATGCATTTTGGTCATTCTGATAATTTGTATATGAATTGTCTAATTTTGCAGGCAAAAAACCAGGTTTTTTATTTTTAACTTCAGTTTTTTCATTTCATTTTTGAAGCACTTTGCTTAGCGCTTTAGTTCTTGGATCATTTTCATAAAAAATCACACGAAAATCAATCATATCATCGATTTCAGTATTAAACCGAAGCGGATTTTCAGTTTGTGGCTTATAAATTTTAGATTTAAAAATATTGTATTCAGATTTTGTATTGCAAGCAGCTGCTAAAAAAGCAACAGGAAAAGTTGGGCTTAAAATTAATGCAGATTTTCAGAATTTGGACTTAAATTTTCGTATTTTATTCATTTTTTAAAAGTAATATTTATTTCTAAATTAATTTTAAATAGTTTGTTAATATTTTTTATATCCGTTATTTTTCCTACAATTTTTCCCCCACGGTATTTTTTAAAAAAAGCACAACACAAAAATTATTAAAATTACCTTGGCCAATATTTGTAAAACTCTGACCAAATAAGCACAAATAATTTTAGGTTGTGATTAACATTTGCCCTTATTATACATTTTTTTAAAAATTTAGCAAAAAAATTTAGTTTTTTTTTTTTTTTTTTTAGCTTTATCAAATTCAACTTTTAAATTCAAATTAAACAAATATATTAATAAAATATATTATAATATTTGAAATAAAAATTGTATTTACAAAGGAAATTTTCAATGTCCGATACAAAAATCCCAAATTTATTAGAAATCTACAAACAAAAAATTGAGGAAATTTCATCAAAAGAGCTAAATTTAGACCAAAAAAAATTAGCCTATGAAATTCTTGAAAAATTCCCGGATAATAAACTTGAATATGTCTATCAATTTGTCGTTCAACGAATTAAAACCGGATTTCGCTTTGATGCAGCCCCCGAAAGTGATACAAATACTGTTGCTATTTTAGAAAAAGATGAAAATCTTAGTTTTGAATTCAATGAAAATAATTCAAATCAAAATACCTTAATTATCGGTGAGAATTATGATGGACTAAAAAATTTATTAGTAATCGAGAGAGGGAGAGAGAGGGAGAGAGAGAGGGGGGCGGCTTTGATATAATCTATATCGATCCGCCTTATAATACCGAGGCAAGTAAAAATGATGGGAATTCAATTGCTAATGAAAAAGAAGATATAAAAGCAAGTAAATTTATCTATCGTGATAAATTTTCGCGTAATGGTTGACTAAATTTAATGAATGAACGACTAAGGCTAGCAAAGGATCTTCTAAAAGATGATGGAATAATTTTTGTTTCAATTGATGATGCCGAACAAGCGTATTTAAAAGTTTTAATGGATGAAATTTTCGGGGAAGAAAATTTTGTTGCTAATTTAGTTTGAATGAATGCTTGAGGTAGTAAACAAGATGCAAAATACTTTTCACAAAATCATGAATATATTTTAGTTTATGCAAAAAATATTAAAAAACTGAAGATTAAAAAAATAAACATTGCAGAAAATTCAGATCAGTGAAAATGAAATGACAAAATTCAAAAATGAGAGAAAAAATTAGCAATCCTTCAAAAAGGAAGTAATGAAGAAACAATTTTTGATCGAAAGAAAATGGCATACATTATTTGATGAAATGAAAAATTAAATTTATTCAAAACAGATAATAATATTGACTTTAATTTAATTACTGAAGACTTAACAACTGATACAATAATTTATGATTATTCTACAAGTGAACGACAATTATTAATTTCACAAGGCTATGTTCCTATAATTCCAAAAACAGTTAGAAAAAATAAATATGGTAGATGAACAGTTTCTGAACAAACTTTTTTAGAAAAAGTTAAAAATAATGAGGTTAAAGTTCAGAAAATTAAAGATTCATATCAAATTTTTAGATATGATGTTCAAGATAAAATACCAAATTCAAAAGAACAAAATCCTAGAAGTGTAATTTTTAATTCTACATTAAATAAATTACTAGAAAACAAAGACAATAATAAACAAATACAAAGGGTTTCTACAAGTGATGGAAGTTCGATGCTTCGATCTATTTTTAATTTTGACTCTTTCTTTGATTTTCCAAAACCAGTTAATCTTATCAAATACATAATTGACTTATTTCCTTCTAAAAACACAAGAGTCCTCGATTTCTTTGCTGGTTCAGGCACAACCGGACAAGCAGTGTTAGAACTGAATAAAGAAGATGGCGGAAATCGTTCTTTTGTCTTAGTAACTAATAATGAAAATAATATTGGTCAAAACGTGACATATGAAAGACTTTATAGAATTAATAAAGGACAAGGCACAAAAGGTCAAAAAGACTTTGAATGAATCAAGAAAAATGAAGCCTTTGATACAAATTTAAATGTATTTTGATCTAAAACTTACAATACCTCTTTGTTAAATAACGATATAACAAATCAAGAATTAAAAGATAAATTTAAAAAACTATTAAAAGAATTTGGAATCCATAAAAATAAATCAAAAGTTAAAGATTCTGTATTAAAAACTCTTTCTTCTTTAAGACCATATAAAGAAGAAAATTAAAAAAAATAATTTATTTGCTACAATCTTTATAAATTATTTATAAGGAGAAAAAATGAACAAAAAAAAAGAACTTTTGAAAGATCATTTAAAGGAGTTAGAACAAATTTCTAAATCATCTTTAAATGAAAATCAAAAAGAATTAATTAAATTAAACTTAGAAATTTTAAAAAATAATGACAAAATTTCTATAGATGACTTTGAACAAATTTGAAGATTTTTAAAACAAAGAGTAGCAACTGGTTTTGTTTTTGATGAAGCTCCAGAAATTAATAATCAAAGCATCGCAATACTTGAAAAAGATGAAAAATTATCTTTTTCTTCTTCAAAAATGAAGGATAATTTACAAAATTCTTTAATCATTGGAGAAAATTATGATGTTTTAAAGAACCTTATAGGAGTAGAGAGAGAGAGAGAGAGAGAGAGGATTCTAACTTCGATTTAATCTACATTGACCCTCCTTATAATACACAAAAGACATCAGATGATGGAAATAATTTAACTGATGATGAAATAACTGCTGATAAATTTATATATCGGGATAAATTTTCAAGAACTGGTTGACTAAATTTATTAAATGAAAGATTAAAATTAGCAAGACAACTTTTAAAAGAAGATGGAGTTATATTTGTTTCAATAGATGACAATGAACAAGCTTATTTAAAAGTTTTAATGGATGAAATTTTTGGGGAAGAAAATTTTGTTGCGAATATGGTTTGAAGGAAGTCAGCGCAAGGTACACATAAAGATGTTGAAGTTGATAATTTAAACACTGTAAATGAATACATAGTAACATATGCTAAAGATAAATCAAAATTTAAATTTGATTATGTAAAACATTCACAAGAAAAATTGGATGAAATATATAAATTTAGAGATAAAAATTTTGAAAAATATGGTGCATATAAATTGCAACCACTTGTTAATAGTTGAAACGGTGCCTGATACAGATCTGGACAAGATTATGAATTAGAAGCTCCTGATGGTACTAATTTTAAAATATGACAAAATATCGATAAGCCACAAAGTGCATCTTATTCTTGATCTAAACCTACCTTTGATAAAGCTAAAAATTTGGGTTTAATTGAATTCAAGAAAAATAAACAAGATTATTGAGTAGTTCATAAAAAAGAATATCAATATGCTAAATTTGATACAAAAGAAGGTGTTTTAAAAACTGTAGCAAGAGGTGTTCCTTTTACAAATATGATTGTTGCAAATCAAAATAACTTAGAGAGTGATATTTATACATCTGAAGGCGCTAGAGAGCTTCATTCAATTTTGAATAGTAAAGAATTTGACTATCCAAAACCAGTTAGATTAATAAAATATTTAATAAAAATGTTATCTAGCAAAAAAAACATTAGAGTCCTCGATTTCTTTGCCGGTTCAGGAACAACGGGACAAGCAGTTTTAGAACTTAACAAAGAAGATAACGGAACTAGAACATTTACATTAGTAACTAATAACGAAAATAATATTGGTCAAAACGTGACATATGAAAGACTTTATAGAATTAATAAAGGACAAGGCACAAAAGGTCAAAAAGACTTTGAATGAATCAAGAAAAATGAAGCATTTAATACAAGTTTAAATGTATTTTGATCTAAAACTTACAACACATCTTTGTTAAATAACGATATAACAAATCAAGAATTAAAAGATAAATTTAAAAAACTATTAAAAGAATTTGGAATCTATAAAAATAAATCAAAAGTTAATGATTCAGTATTAAAAACTCTTTCTTCTTTAAGATCATATAAAGAAGAAAATGAAGAAAAATAAAGTAAAAAAGGAAAATAATGGAACTTAGTGAAAAACAATCTCAAGCTGTTGATTTATTAGTTGCTAAATGAGATAATGCCTTTAATAATCAACAAAAAGCCTCTGTTACTTTTAAAGCACCAACAGGTTCAGGTAAAACGTTTATTATTGCAAACTTTATTGATAGGATAATGGAAGAATTTGATAAAAACTCAGGTAAAAAACTGGTTTTTATTTACAATACAATTTCTAACGCTGAATTACCTAAACAAACTTTAGATAAATTTGAACAATACAAATTTTATTTAAATTCAATGAAAAATGCGACTATAAAATATAAAGAATCTCCTTCGAAACAAAAAGAAGCTAAAGGCGATCAAGAATATAATATTTTAGCTAAGGAAGCTGATGTTTTCATTTTTGGAACTTCTTCATTTGGTAAGTCAACTATCTTTGTAAAAGAAGGAAAATTAGATGCTTTTATTGATGAATTAAGATCAGATTACTATGTTATTTACATTAGAGATGAAGCACATATTGGTACATCAAAAATAAGTGAAAAAGCAGATGCAAAATCATTTGACAAAAAAATAAAAGAACTAGACAATGTTTTTGAATTAATGATGACAGCTACACCCAAAGAAAATGATGATATCGTTGAAATAACAAACAAAGATTTAGATGAAGACAACTGAAAACTTCTAAAAGCTAATAAAAAAAATAATTTAAACATCCCTCATGAATCTACAGATGAAATAGATAATTCATTTCTATTAGAACAAGCTTGTAAAACTTTTTCTAATATTAAAAAACAATACAAACAAATTAGTGATGATGAAAATTTAAGAAATTTATGAAAAGTAAATCCTGCAATGCTTATTCAAGTAAAAGATAAAATTCTTGAAAAAGAAGCTGAATTTAATAAAGAAATAAAGCAAATTATTAAAATTTTGGAAAAATATAATTTAAGTTATGCTAAATATTTTTCAGAAGAAAAAACAAAAACCGTTGCTGGTCACACTTCAAAAACAGACTTAAATTCTTTGTCTAAAAAAGATAGTGATGTTGATGTAATAATTTTTAAAGTTGGACCTGCAACTGGTTGAGATATTCCTAGAGCTTGTATGTTAGTTCAGTTAAGAAATGTTTCTTCAGAAACACTTGATAAACAAACACTTGGAAGAATTAAACGTTTTCCTATTCCAATAAAAATTTACAACGAAGATCACAGAAGAGAGTTAAATAATTCAATAGCTAATGAGTTTTTTGTTTATTCAAACAGTAAAAAGTTTGATCAAAATTTAGGTGAAAGAATCTATTATTTAAAAGATCAATACAAAAACAAAAAATTTGTTGTTGGAGAAATTGATAAATCTAGCATAATTAAAATAAATCAAACTTACAAAGAAAACGTTTATGAATTAGTGTCTAATGAATTTGAACAAATTTGTGAAAAATTCGAGAAGTTTAGGAAGAAAAATCAAGACTTTTTAAAGATTACTAGAAAAAATAATATCAATGAAGGAAGATTTATTGAAAAACTAATTTTCGATCAAATTGAGCTTGAAATTTTCAATGAATCATTGATAAAAAAACACAACAATCTAATAACTAACGATATGTGGGACAATATTGAATTAATTTATAATCAGAAAATTAATGAAAATATTAGAATTTCAATTAATTATTATAAATATTACATCTTGACTGAATTACTAGATGATATTAAAGAACTAAATGTAAAAAATTGAGAAAATACTAATCCTAATTTAAATATCAAACACATTATTGCTCCACCAGAAGAATATATTGAAGAATATGAAATAATTGATATTAATGATTCAAAAGATTCTTTAAAAAATTATATAGAAATAAAAAGTGAAATCGAAAAATATGCCTATTCAAATAATAAAAAAATAGAAAAAAATCAAGTAAAAATTTCTGTAGATTCAAAACCAGAAAGAGATTTTGTTGCTTTTTTTACTAGTTGATTAGAAGATGATGCTGATGAAAATTTGGAAATTAATATTTGATTTAGAAATTTTAAAAATAATTCAAAAAGTATATTTTGAGATTACTTTGAACAAACACAAGTAAAAAAATCTTATCCTGATTTTATTGTTTGCATCAATCAACACCAAATTAATATAGAAATTAAAGGTAAAGGTAATAACGACATAAGCCCTGAAAAAACAAAAGATTTAATTCAAATGACACAAAAATACGTAAAAAAAGCAAAAGAAAATTCTTTAAAAAATAAGCAAAAAAATAACTTGAATTTTACTTCATTAATTTGTTGACCTAAAAATGAAAGAGCTGATAATTTCTTATGTAAAGGTGCTTCAACATTAGAAAAAATAAATGATTTATTTAGACCACAATCTTATTTAATAACCGAAAGAAAAGATGCACAAGAATATGACATTAAAGAAGAACATCTTAAAAAGATTTTTCGAAAATTAGCAAACTAATTGCTTTAAAAAAACTACATTTTGAGCAGATCCGCTTTTCTTAGAAAAATAGAAAAGGGGATCTGCTCAAATTAATAGTATTTTTATTTTTATAATCTACAAATTAAATATCACAATAGACTGAATATAATAAAATAATTAACTTTTTGCTTGGGGTTATATATATATAATATTTAATTATGAATTTAAATACATATTTTAATCCAATAAATTTAACAGCAAAAAAATTAAAAGATATTATAACGGCTTATTGAATTACATTATTTTTACCCTTAATTGGTGTAGTGTTTATAATAATAGCGGCAGTAGTAGCTCATAAAGCCGTCGAATCCGCTTACTATGCTGATTCATTATCTGAGAAAAGCTTTGCAATTTTTGCTGGAACAGCAGGAATTATGATTATTATTGGAATCTTAATTGTTGCAGGAACTGGTATAGCAAATTTTGTGATTCTCATTATTATGCTTGTAAGAATTTTTGCTCTTAAAAATTTATTAGCTCCATATCAATTCGCACAACAAAACCAAATGATTTTGTATTATTTGATGCATATAATAAATTAAAATTTGCAGGTCTTATGGGGATATTAATTTTTTTTCTATCTTGAACAATAGTTATTCCGATTATGTGAATAATAGGGATTTTTAAAGCCAAATCTGCTGCTAATGCAGTTATAATACATTTAATGAATAGTTTAAATAATTAAAATTTACACATCATTTTCAAATAAATAAAATACTATTAGTTTTGAGGTGATACCCTCTTCTTGAAAAAAATTTTTGAGTGTTTTAATTAATTATAATTTGAAATGAATGTTTCCCTAAATTTAATAGGAGACATTCATTTTATTTTGTCTTTAATTCGTTTGTGATTGTAATAATAAATATAATTTGCAATTGCTTTGTAAAGTTGTTTAAAAGTTAAAAATTCTTTTTCGCGACCATAAAAACATTCTCTTTTTAATGTCCCAAAAAACGATTCAATAACGCTATTATCTAAACAATTTCCTTTTCGAGACATAGACTGAATTATTCCTTTTTGTTTTAATTTTTCTGAAAATTGTCTATGTTGATATTGTTAACCTTGATCACTGTGAAAAATTAAACCCTCAAGATTTTTGTGCTTTGAAAATGCTCTTTGAAGCATTTTTCTAATTTGTTGGTTGTTAGCGCTTATAGACAAATCTCAAGCAATAACTTCGCCATTAAACATATCTAAAATTGGCGATAAATATGCTTTTCCAAAGGGTGCACTAAATTCAGTTACATTTGTAGTTCATTTTTGATTTGGTTTAGTTGCAACAAAATTTCTATTTAAAATATTGTCTGCGATTTTGCCAACTGTTCCTTTGTAAGATTTGTATTTTCTTCTAGAACAAATTGCTTTGAGATTGAATTTTTCCATTAATCTGCGAACTTTTTTAAGTCCAATTTTATAGCCTCTATTATTAAGTTCAGCTTTTATTCTTCTTTTTCCATATCTAGCTTTATTTTCTTCAAAAATAAGCTTTACTTGGCTTATAATTTCTTCATTTTTCTTGTCAAAATCTTCTTTTTTGAGTTCATAATAAAAAGTAGATATAGGAATAGAAAACTCTTTTAATACTTGAGTTAAGCGAAGGTTTTTATCAGCTTTTACTCTATTATAAATTTTTTTTATTTTTTCTTGCCTTGGTTGATTTGAGTCAAAGATCTTTACCAATGGCTTTTCACTTTTTTAGTACTTCATTTTCCTTTTTTAAAAGTTTAAGTTCTTCTCTAAGAAGTTTAAGTTCTTCATATACAGATAATGAAGAATTTGATTGATCTTGACTGTCGGAATTGTTTGATACTTTTGTAGATTTATTATTACTAATCTTAGATTTCATTATCGATCTCCCTCTGTTTAATTCTAAACCACTAATTCCCGATTCTAAATATTTTTTCGTTCAAAAAGATATTAGACTTGGATTAAGATTATTTTGAAGTGAAATTTTAACAATTGGTTCATTAGCTAAAAATCTTTTAACAACACTTAATCTTTCGTCTATAGTCCATTCTTTATTTCGTGGTTTTTTTCTTAAGACCTTCAACTCCTAATTTGTCATAAATTTTTTCTCAAAAATTTACTTGATTTAAAAATTTTTTTTGACTTGTATTAGCGAAATCAGGCTTTTTAATTTCAATTCCTTTTTTGTATTTTTTTACACATTCTAATTTAAATTCTAATGAATATTTCATAAAAAATCCCTTTTCTTAAAAAAAGAAAAGGGGATCACCTCATTTTTGAAGGATTTTTTTTATTAAAACTTACGATTTGCAGTTGTATTTAATCAGTTGTAAATACTTAATAATACTTTTAAAAATTAAATAATTTTTTTATATTTTCCCTAAATCTTTCATTACTTTTTCTATATCAGTTTCTTGAAATAATGTAATTTGCTCTTCTTTTTTAATGGCAATAACACTGATTTGAGCTCCTTTGTTATTTTCGATTCTAGGAATTAAATTATTGCTATTGCTATTTACAAAATATAATTTTTTAGATTTTTCAAAATCTAAATATCACTGACCCATATTAGAAGAATAAAGGTTAAAAAAGCTTAAATTAAGTTTTTCTACTGCTAAATATAAATTATATTTTGACAATATATTTTCAATGCTTTGATTTTCAAAGAATTTATTTATATATTTTTCTAATACTGGCTTTAAGACATTAGAATCTAGTTTATTAAATTCATTTACATTTGTTAATGTAAAAGTTTTAAATTTATTCTGAGCAAAAAAATTATCAAATTTTTGTTCATTTTCTTTTATTGAATTGTTGTTTATAGTTGAATCAGCAACAAATTCTTTTACATTTGAATTTAATTTATCACTACTTTTTAAAGTGTCTTTAAAAATTCAATATGAATTCATAAAATATTTTTTTTGATATTCTGCAAAGTTGTCTTCGCTTTTTTTAAGAAAGAAATTATTAAAATAATTTTTTAAAAATGATTGTTGATAAGTTTTGGTTTTTAATAAATTTAAATCTATTTTATATTTTTGCTCTTGCGGAATACGATTTCACAAGAATAAAGCTACACTACTCATCGAAATTGTAAATATTATCAAATAAGATCATAAAACTAACAGTGAGATTTTGATAGGTTTTGTTATTTTAGTTCTTTTTTCTTGGCTAATATCATTAGCAAATCAAGAAAACTTTAATTTTCATTTGTTTTTTTGTCTCAAGGTAGCCCCTTCCATTCTTGTAAAAGAGTTTTTCAATCTGTTTCATTATTAAAGGCAATATTGTCTTCTTTTTTAAAGGCTATTATACTTATAGTTGCACCATTATTGGTATCGCTTGATTCTTGCGGTCATGGATAATAATTTACAAAATATAATTTTTTATCTTTAAGAAAATCTAGATTCCATCAACCCATTCTAGAAGAGCTTAATGTGAAATTCGAGAAAGAGCTATTCTTTACAAAATAATATAAGTTATATGTTTGTAGTACTTGCTCTACACTTTGATTAGGAAAAAATTTTGTTAAATATTTTTCAAATACAGGTTTTACAATGTTCGAATCTAAATTATCAAACTCTGTTTTTAAAGTTAATGTACGAGGGATTTCTTTATTTTTGTTAAAAAAATCTGAATATTTATCTATGTTTTCTTGAATTTTATTTTTTTCTTCATCTGTATTGGATTCTGTTTTTTGGATGTGAGAATCAAGTTGGTCACTACTTTCTAAAGTATCTTGATTAACTCAATAAGTACTCATGAAATATTCTTTTTGATATTTATTAAAATTATTTTGAATTTTTTTAAATATAAATTCATTAAATGAATTTTTTAAATAGATTAACTGTTTTTCTTCTTCATCTGATAGATTAACATAGTTGGGTTGATCAAGTTTATAATATAAACTTAAATAATAAATGGAAACAGCAGATATAGAAACAGAAATAATTGTTGATAAAAGTAATAAAATTTTCTTCGTTTTAGACATATTTTAATCCTTTCTTACAGTGTACAAATTTTTTAATTTATTGAAAAAATATATTTAAATTAGCATTTTCCTTCATTTTTGAAGCAAATTAGTAAATCTAGAATTGTAATATTTCAAACAAATTGACTTACTACTAAATTTATTTTTTAAATTTTTAATTCTAGCTAATTTAGAAAATACGAAATTATATTTAAATCAATTTCATAATGGTATCTATGTTGCTACTTTCAAAAAATTCTATATTTTCAGATTTTTTAAAAGCAACAATATTAATTTGTGCGCCTGTATATGGAACCATAGTATGAACTATGGGACGTTGTGGAGGCTCTATAAAATATAGCTTATTGAATTTTAATGAATCAAATCATCATCAACCTAAATCTGTTTTTGAAAGACCAAATGAATATATTTCACTTTCTTTTACAAAATAATATAAATTATATTGATCAAAAATTTGTTCTATATTTTGATTAGGAAAAAATTTACTTAAATAATTTTTAAAAATAGGTTTTAAAATATTTGAATCTAAATTTTCAAATTCTTCTTTGGTTTTTAGTGTGTAATTAGTAGCTTTATTTGTTTTAAAATAATTATCAAATTTTTGTTGATTTTCATTTCGAATTCTTTGTTCATTTTCACTTAAATTTGATTTAAAGTAAAATTCGGATGGAAATGGTTGCTCAACTTTGTCTAAATATTTCAGTGTTTCTCTATGAAGTCAATATGAATTCATAAAATATTTTCTTTGATATTCTTCAAAATTATCATTAATTTTTTTTACTACATTATTATCAAAAAAATTATCTTTTTTTTGGTTTAAAAACTCTTTATTTTTGCATGCTAAAGTAAACAATCCTATTGTTGGAATTAAGACAACACTTGATAAAATTTTGCGAATTTGTAAAGATATTTTCCTCTTTTTATTCATATTAGTTTTCCTTAAATACAGTATGTGTCACTGCAATAGAATCATCTACTGAATTTTCAAATAAAGAACTTTTGTATTTTTTAACTATATATCTATAAATTCCAGAATCTTGAACTTTAAATTTAATTAATTCTACATTACTGTTGATACTTAATGATGAACTTACACTTTGTCAATATCCTCTACTATCTAATTTTTCTAATACTAAATCATAGTCAGTGAATAAAGCTTGATTTTGACGTTTTTTAGTTTCTTCAAGTTTCAATCTATTTTCGTTTATATGTTTACTTTTTCAATCGCTTAGTTTTAGTTCATAATCAATTCCCTGAGCAGTTTGTTTTGCAAGTGCTCATGTTGGAAATAATCATTCTCATCAATTTGGATGTTGTAATTCTGGTTTATTCTCGTTTTCTTTTAGCAATCCTGAGTTAAACATTCAACTAAGTGCTATATTTATTTGTTCTCCAGCTTGTAAATTTAAATGTAAGCTTTCAAATATACCGCCATCCACATCGGATTTAATAACAGATTTAGTATTAATATTTCAAGCTGCTTCTTGCATTTTTTCAACATCTATTAAACCTGCTCCATAAGTTGAATCAAAACCATTTCCTTTTTTATTTAAATTTTTGTATTTAGGTAAATGTGCAGAGGCAGCTAGAATAGACATTGCAGATGGTACTCTAAATTGATCATTATTTAATCAAGAAAATTTATCAAAAATATATGAAATAGCACCAGTAACTACAGGAGCAGCAAAACTAGTACCTCTGATTTCATCATTATTCTCTAAGAGTATCTCCCCTGGTGCAACAACTAAAGGTTTAGGTAAGTTTAAATGGTTAGACTCTAGTTCTCTGTTAGAAAAGTTCGAAATTTCAATGTCATTTAAAAAAGAGTTTTCTCTATATTTTGTTGATCCGACAGAAATTGCGTTATATGCTAATTGAGTGCTGTCAATTCATTTCCCTTTTTTATTTTGTTTGTTATGACCATTTCCAGCAGCGAAAACATTAACTACACCATATTTTCTTGAAATATAATCTATGAAAAAACTATCATCATCATAAGGGAGAGAGTAATCAGCAGTTGGTCCATAGCTATGGTTAATAAACTTTACATTATTTTTTAAAACCAATCATTCAAGAGCGTTTTGTCAATTAAAGTTATTAGAACTAAAACTTGTGAAATAAATTTGTCCATTTGAATTTATTCCGTTTTTACCTGCTGCAACCATTGATACATTAGTCCCATGTGTATCATTTAAATTTTCTGGAGTAAATAATTTAACTTCAGGTGTATGTACAAATTTATAATTTCTTTGTAATTGAGTTGTACCTACTTCTAAAATTACTATTTTTGAACCTTTTCTGTGATATTTAAAAAATTCTGTTTGCTTTTCAGGATTTAAATTTATTTCTTTTAAAAGTAGTTTTTTATTAATGTCTGAAAATCTAGAAATATAATAGCCATTCTGTTCATTTTGGGAAACTACATCATTATTTTTGATAATAACTTTTTTATAAAAAACAATTCTTTTTACAAAATCTAATGTATCAACATATTTGATAAATTCTTTAGATTTTTCTACATCATTAAAGTAAAATCAAACAATAGGTAGCATTGCACTAGTTTGAATTTTTCAATTTATGTTTTTGTTTTTAAAGCCTCTTTTTATTTTATTTAGAAGAGAATCTATTCTTTCATCTAAATTTCCTTTTTCATTAAAAACATCTAAATATAGTTTTAATTCAATTGTATCAGATACCTTGTCTGATAATTTTTTTCCATCAGTAGATTTGGAAGTTGGAATTTTCCAATCATTAACAACAAATTTTTTACTTGCAAAATTTATTGTTGCTAATTTTTCATTATTAATTAAGTTTTTATTTTGATTAAATGAAAAAATAGGTACAAAAACTAACGAAGTTATTGTACCTATCGCAAATGAAAATTGAAAAAATTTTTTTACTTTAAGCATATAATTCTCCAATTTTTGAATTTTTATTAAGAAAAAAAATATATAAAGAAAATTAAATTTTGAAATAAATATTCAAATTATTTTAAACCAAATGTATATGGATTTTTTCCTTATTTTGTCTTCTTTTTTAGATTTGTTTATGTTATTTTTTTAATTTTTGTTTTGATTATATCATTTTTTTAAAATATTTAATTTTTTTAAAATATTTAATTAAATTTAAAAAAATAAATAAGATAAATAATTTTTAAGTGTTATTATTCTTTGAATTTAGATTAGTAAAGTTTTTTCATAAAAAATAAAATCACACATTTTTTTAAAAATTTAGCAAAAAAATTTAGTTTTTTTTTTTTTTTTTTTTAGCTTTATCAAATTTAACTTTTAAATTCAAATTAAACAAATATATTAATAATTAATTTAATAAAATATATTATAATGTTTAAAATAAAAATTGTATTTACAAAGGAAATTTTCAATGACAGATTCAAAAATCCCAAATTTATTAGAAATCTACAAACAAAAATTAGATGAAATTTCATCAAAAGAGCTAAATTTAGACCAAAAAAAATTAGCCTATGAAATTCTTGAAAAATTCCCGGATAATAAACTTGAATATGTCTATCAATTTGTCGTTCAACGAGTTAAAACCGGATTTCGCTTTGATTCTGCCCCCGAAAGTGATACAAATACTGTTGCTATTTTAGAAAAAGATGAAAATCTTAGTTTTAAATTCAATGAAAATAATTCAAATCAAAATACCTTAATTATTGGTGAGAATTATGATGGACTAAAAAATTTATTAGTAATCGAGAGAGAGAGAGAGAGAGAGAGAGAGAGGCGGCTTTGATATAATCTATATCGATCCGCCTTATAATACCGAGGCAAGTAAAAATGATGGGAATTCAATTGCTAATGAAAAAGAAGATATAAAAGCAAGTAAATTTATCTATCGTGATAAATTTTCGCGTAATGGCTGACTAAATTTAATGAATGAAAGATTAAAATTAGCAAAGGATCTTCTAAAAGATGATGGAATAATTTTTGTTTCAATCGATGATGCCGAACAGGCTTATTTAAAAGTTTTAATGGATGAAATTTTCGGGGAAGAAAATTTTGTTGCTAATTTAGTTTGAATGAAAAAAACCGGGCCTAGTGGAAATACAAGTTCGCAATATTTAATTGATACAATAACCGAATATATTCTATGTTATGCTAAAAATAAAACAAAAAAAGTATTTAACTATTTAAAACATGACAGTGATTCATTTACAAAATCAGGTTTTATTTTAAAAGATGAATATTTTGAGCAAAGGGGCTATTATCGGCTAGTAGATCTTCACCGCGGCTCAAGTGCTTCAAGTTTTCAGTATCTTGAAAGTCTTGACTATGAAATTAAAGCCCCCGATGGCAGCTTTTTTAAATTATATACAAATATCAAAAAACCAAAAAGCGCGCGCTATACTTGATCGTATAAAACTTATCTAGCAGGAAAAAAGCAAGGTTTTATTCAAGTAATTAAAAACAATGAAGGTTTTTGAGTCGCTAAAAGAAAACAATATCAATTTGTCAAATTTAATCCAAAAACTTTACTAGTCGAAACAGAAACAGCTGGCAGAAGATTTAATAATGTAATTGATAAAAATTATAATCGCCTTAAAAATGGTTTTTATACAACAAAATCAGCAAATGAGATAACAGAAGTATTTTTTGATAAAACAGTATTTAATTTTGCAAAACCAATTGAGTTAATAAAATATTTAATAAATATTTGCTCTGATAAAAAAAACACAAGAATTCTTGACTTTTTTGCCGGTTCGGGGACAACTGGTCAGGCAGTTTTAGAACTAAATTCCCAAGATGGTGGTACTCGCAGTTTTACTCTGATAACTAATAATCAAAATCAAATTGCCCAAAATGTAACTTATGAAAGACTTTTTCGAATAAATCACGGTTTTTCAACAAAAAAAGAGCAAAATTTTGACTGGATCAAGAAAAATCAACCTTATAGATCAAATTTAGATGTTTTTTGGATTAAACATTTTAATACAAAAGTTTTCAAAAAGCAAAATGATATTAATTTATTAATTGAAAAATTAGAAAAAATGTTAACTAATTTTGGAATTTCTAGCAAAAATAACATAAATCTAATTGAATATCTTAACTATCTCCTTGCGCTTTTACCCCAAAAAAAGGATAAAAAATAATGTATTTAATTGATGCCCAGGAAAAAGTTGTTAATAGATTATTTAAAAAAGCGAGTAATTCTCTTAAAGAAGAAAAAAAGGATGCAATTTATTTTAAAGCCCCAACTGGTTCTGGAAAAACTTTTATGATGATCAATTTCATTGATTATCTAATTACTTGAAGTAAATCTCAAGTTAATCTTGGACTTGTTTTTGTTATTACTACCTTATCAAGTGCTAATCTCCCTGGGCAAATCCAGGAAAGTTTTCTAAAATATAAAAATTATATTAATAATAAAGATCTAAAAATTCATCGTATTGAAAGTCCTTCAAATACAAAAACAAGTGCAAAAATTGAAAAAAATTATAAATTTTATGCAAAAGTCGATAATGTTTATATTATCGGTTCGGCTTCATTTCGCAAAAATTCAATTCTTCGCCAAGAAGAAGCAATTGAATCGTTTTTAGTCGAGATCAAATCTAAAAATTATAAATTAGTATATATCCGCGATGAGGCTCATATCGGAAGCGATCTAAAAATCAGAACTAATAAAGATGAGCGTTTTTTTGAAGAAAAAATGCAAAATAGTGCGGATTTTGTCCTTAAAATGACAGCAACCCCTGATCAAAGACATAATCTGATCGAATTAAGTGAAAAAGAACTAAATCAGGATAAAATAAAACTGCTAAAATCAAAAGAAAACCATAATTTAGGGCTTAAACCAAACTTAGAATATGATAATGAAATGATTCTTAATACCGCTTGTGCTGAATTTAAGATCATAAAAGAAAAATATAATGATGATCAAAACGAAAAAGGACTAATCGGAATTAATCCGGCAATGCTAATCCAGGTTGATAATTCAAGTCAAAAAGATAAAGAAAAAGCTAAGGAATTTGAAAAAAACATTAAAGAAATAATTAAAATACTCGAAAAAAATAATCTAAGTTGACTACGTTATTTTGACCAAAATGATAAAGAAACTAATCTACGGCATAAAAAAGATTATACACTTTCTGATATCTCAAAGAATTCTTCGGCAATTGATGTAATAATTTTTAAAATTGGGCCTGCAATTGGCTGGAATATTCCGCGGGCTTGTATGTTAGTTCAACTACGAAATGTCACATCAAATAATTTAAGTATTCAAACAGTCGGGAGAATTAAAAGAAATCCGAATCCAAGATATGAATATAAGGAAAATTCCGAGCAAAATAATTTTTATATTTATAGTAATCTTGATCATAGTAAAACAACAAGTAAAACAATTTTATTAAAAGATAAATATTTAGATGAAAAATTTTTAGAAGGTCGGATTGAATCACTTAAGAAAAACAATGATATTTTCGAAATATTTAATCTTGAAAAATATGAAAAAGCTGTTTTTGCAAAAATTAATAATAATCATTTTTGCAAAAACTATGAAAATTTAACTAGTTGGAATAATTTAAATGATGAAAAAATTAGTGACTATTTCAATAAAAAGTGGAATGCTGAAAAAGAAAATTTTCGTGAATATATCCCTGCAAATCAAGTAAAATATGGCAATAGTTGATATAGTGCTACAAAAATATATAACATTATTCAGTTAGAAATTTACCTAAATAAAATAAAACAAGAAAATAAAAAGTATTTTAGCGCTAAAATTAAGCAGTATTTTGAAAAAATTTGAGAAAAACTCAATCAAAATGCTGCCAATCAATGTTCATATCAACTTTTTTGATATATTATTTATAAATATCTTTTAACAGAAATCAAAGAAATTTATAAACAAACCTGAAAAACTCAAATTGATGAAAATGAAATTAACTATAAAATTAAAAAAGAGGCAAAAAGTCTGCCAAAAGAATATTTACTAAGTTTTGAAAATACGAATAATCAAGTTAAAATTAGTGATAAAAATTTTGCCTATCAAGAATTTAGTAACAAAAACGAGCTAAATTTTATACTTGATTCTGAGGCCGAAAAAAATTTTGTCTATCAATTAGAAAATGATATTAAAGGAATTCCGAATATCCGGGTTTGGTCAAAAAATCCTTTACCTGAAGGTGTTTCTTTCCAATATTTGAATTCAGACTATGAAATTGCAAATTCATATCCTGATTTTATTATTAAAAACAAAGATCATTATATTTATCTTGAGATTAAAACTTATAAAAATGATAATGATGAGCCAAAAACCAAAAAATTATACGAGAATTATAAAAAATATATAGCAACAAATTTTGCCCGCGATATTAAATTAACAATGATTATTTGTCTTGTTAATATTTCTCATAAATGGTCAAAAAAGGAACTATATTTTGCCGGAGCATCAACAATTGCAAGTCTTAACGAAATATTAAGCGATATTAATCCAGACCAGGAAAATCATCTTCATGATCAAATAAAAAGTAATTCAAGTCTAAATTTAAAAGATTTACTAAATTATCAGTAAAATTAAAAAATTATTTAACCAATCCTATTTTTGAAAAATAAGTGAAATTTTCAAAAATAGGAAAAAATAAGCAACCTAAAAAAATTTGTACATTATAAATGTGATATAATTTTTGCATTACCTAAATATTTTCTAACTTTAAAAAAGGAGTATGAAATATGAAAAAGATTAAAAAGATATGATATCTTTTAAGTTCGCAAGCGCTACTATTATCAGTAGCTGGTGTAACTATAAGTTGTTGAAATAGAACAGAAAACAATCAAGCTCCTGCTACAGCTCCTGGAACCACTACTCCAAATTCTAATACTGAACAAAAAGAGAATACAAATTCGCAATCAACTACTCCAAACACTCAAGATTCATCGCCAACACAAAATAGCACTGAAAATTATAGAATTTCTAGAGCAATTGAAATATACTCATCATCACTTAAAAAGCAAATCAGAAAAAAAACGAAAGGCGCTGACAGTATTATTGAAAAAGATGCTAAAGTAAAAGCTTTAATTCTCTCGACTAGCAAGGAACCGAAAACTAAAGATGAAATTCAAATACTTTGGGCAGAAGACAAAAACAAAATCCCAAAAGAATTGCAAAAAGACCCGGTACAACAATATTCAGAAGAACGTTTAAAGGAATTGGATAGATGAAATAGGGATGTACAAGATGGTTATACAGTACCAGACAATTTAACACATTGACTAACTATACAACTAAAACAAGTATATTTATTAGTATTAGAATAAAAAGGATATAAAAAAAATATTTTTTTAAAAATTAACTATCCTGTTGTTTCTAAAACCCAACCGACAGGATTTTTTTTTTTTTTTTTTTGTATTTTTAGTAAGCAAACAAAGAACTTAAAGATTTTATAAATAAAAAAAAAAAAAAAATTAGCGGTGTTTTGCAATATCGTTATTAACTGAATGAAAAACAAAACTAACAAGTTTATCCTGCTCGTCGATTGGCAGATTCGGGTTTGATTTGATTAGACTATATGCATAAATAAAAGCGGGGTGAAGCGAGTTATTCAGAGGGCGACCGATTTGGTATAAATTAATTCATTTCTTGTTTAATGTTTTTCGTATATTATCGTTATTATTGCGTGTTTTATATTCTTTAACTAAACGTAGATAAGAAAAAATTTTAAAAATCCCAAAAATAAGTCAAAAATTTCGAACACACTCAGATCATTTTAAAGGAATAAAAAAACAAATTCCAAAAAAATAACTCAAAGCTGGGAATCACGCAATATAGTATAGAATTTCAGCATATTTATTTGCTGTATTTAAAGTGTGGAGACCAGTTTCTAATGATTGGAAATTCGGTTGACTTGAATTAAAAACTATCAATTTATCTGTAAAAAGTGGACTTAATAAAAAAACGAGCCTTATTAAGTAATTAATTAGCAAAAGCGAGGAATCAAGAGTATAATAGAAAATCAGTTTTTTACTTTTTCTCCGGTTTTTTGCATTATTAAAATAAACCAGAACTTGAATAATCATTAAAAAAACAATAAAAGAACTGCTAAATGCAATATATTGTCAAAAAGTAAAATTGTTAAAATCGGCAAAAATTAACCAAAAAATTAGCATTAAAAGAGAGACAAAAAAAGTTGTAATTGAATAATAAATTGATTTAGCAGTAAAAGAAATATTGCTTCAAATTTTTTCAATAATGTTTATTTTAGCTTTAGTTGTTTTTTCATGTTTTTGCAAAATTTCTTGATTTAGTTGGAAAAAGCTATTAATTCAGCCTGTATATTTTTCGCGATAATTCATTTTAGAATTTAAATCTGTTATTTCAACAACAGATTTTGCATCAGACAAATAGTTAAAAAACTGATTTTCATCTTCATGTAATAGCTCTGAATAATTTTGTCTTGTAGTTTTTGTAGTTTTTATTGGTTTTTCTGTTTTTTTATTAAAATTGTTTTCTATATTCTCGGTTTTAGGTCAAAATCTTCTTTCATCCTCGATATAATTTGAATAACTTTGGTAATTTTCGTTATGATTATAGTATTCTGGACTATTTTTAGCTTCTAATTCATTTATATTCTCATTAGTTTCTATTTCTAGAGGCTCGGCTTCAAATGGATTAGGATGGTTTATATTTTCATCTTTTACATAATTTGCTTTTTGAAAATTATTATATTGCTGATAACTATGGTCACGAGAAGCAAAGTTGTTATTACGATTTTTGGTATTATTGCTACTATTAGGGTTTCTAGGTATAAAATAATTTGATTGTTTTGACTCCTTAAATTTGGAATTTGATTTATTGTGTTCGCTATTTAAATTCATAAAAACCCCTTTTTCTAGCGTTTTTTTATTTATCTTGCTAATATTTTTCAAATTTTACCATAAAACTACAAATAAATTTAACTTAAATTTTTGCGATTTTCTATTTATTGTTGGACATTCATTAGTCTTAATTTAATTTAAATATTTTTGATAAAATAAGGTAAATAAAATAAAAATCGCTGCATTTTATTAAACTTTTCCGCCTTAATAAATCAATGAATGGCAAAAAATTAAACAAAAAATTTAACTTCAAATACTTTTTGCAATAAAAACTTGATAACCAAAGTTAACAATAACATTATTTTTTAAAATTTTAAAAGATCCCTTTTTTCATTTATATATATTTATATTTTATATTATATAGCTATATATAGCGCTGAACTAACGAAATTTAATTTTAGATAAAACGCTAATTTTTTAAAAAATTATAATTTAGTATTAAATTTACAAATTAAACAATTTTACTAAAAAAATATTCAAAAAACTCTTGGTTAACTGTCAAAATATTAATAAATGTATTAATTCTTAATTTAATATTAAAAAACCATTTTTTAACTAAAAATAGCAAAAATTTAACTAAATCTGATAAAACAACAATAATTTTAGAAAATTTTTGGTGTTTTTTAGTTAATTTTAACCACTGAAATATTTTTTTCTTAGCAAAAAACCAAACCTGTTTAATGGTTTTTTAAAAAGAAAGTTTGTATAAAAAAAAAAAAAAAAAAATGCTTTATTTTTGTATTAGTGTATAATTGTGGGTGATAGTGGAGATAATAGGAAATGTTTGGAACTGTTTTTAGAATATTAGATGAAAAAAATAGAATTGTGCTGCCTCCTGCTTTTCGAAATGAACTTGAAGGCGATTTCTATATTTCAGCTAATTTGGAAAAGATTCTTGAAATCAGAAGTCAGACCGAGTTTGATTTGCTTGCTCAAAAAATTGGTAAAGCAAACTTACTTGATCCAAAACTTCGTGATTTTGCAAGATATTTTTTTGGCAACACAGTCAAAGTTTCTGTTGATAGACAAGGCAGATTTTTAATTCCAAAAAATCTACTCGATCTAGCCACTATCGAAAAAAAACTTTATTTAATAGGGATTAATAACAAAATTGAAATTTGACCTGAACAAAGATATGAACAATTTTATGCAAAGTTTTCTGATAGCGATATTACCGCCGATCTTGAAAAAGAATTGCTAAAATCAGGTGTTGAATTATAAAATGCATATTCCAGTTTTGTTAGAAGAACTTATTTTAGCACTTCAAGTTAACCCAAAAGGATTTTATGTTGATCTAACTTTAGGACGCGGCGGTCATTCATTAGCAATTCTTGAAAAATTGACAACCGGAAAATTATTCGTTTTTGATAAAGACCAGCAAGCTTTAACCGAAACTAAGGCAAAATTATTAGCTGTTAGCCAGAACGTTGAATTTATTTGATCTGATTTTTCTGACTTTGATTTTTATTTAAAAAAGTTAGGGGTTGAATTTGTTGATGGATTTGTTGTTGATTTAGGCGTTTCTTCGCCACAAATCGATGATCCAGAACGAGGATTTTCATATTCTAAAAATTGTATTTTAGATATGCGAATGGACAAAAGTCAAAAACTTAACGCTTTTACGGTTTTAAACGAATATCCTAGTGAAAAATTAGTGGAAATTTTTTTTAAATATGGCCAAATAAGCTACGCGCGAGAAATCACAAAAGCAATCGTTGCCTCACGCCCTTTGAAAACTACTTTTGAACTTGTAAATCTTGTAAAAAAAGTAATTCCTGCTCTGGTGTTCGCAAAAAAAAATTTTATAAAAAATGTTTTTCAGGCTGTACGAATTGAGGTAAATAATGAACTTGATTCTTTGCAAAAGTTGTTAGAAAAGTTACCAAAATTTTTAAAACAAGGATCAAAAGTTGCAATTATTAGCTTCCATTCGTTAGAGGACAAAATAGTCAAAGATGCATTTTTGGAGTTGGTTAATAAAGACAAGCTGGAATTTTTCCAAAAGGGACTGCCTAAATTTTCTATGAAAGTTTTTCGACCAAAAACTACTGAATTAAATAAAAATCCACGATCTAAATCAGCAAAATTACGAATTCTAACCAAAAACTAAGCAATAAATATTGAAAAAAGGTAAAAATACTATGGAAAAATGTAGCAAAATTATGCTAATGGGATTAGGTGATTTTGGATCTAAAGTTGTTAAGTTAGTCAATTTAGATCAAGCTAGTTTTCCAAAATTTTTTATTAATTCACGCGATGAATACACAAATTTCAATTTTAACTGCAAAAATTCGCTAACCATCGACCAATCAAACTTTAAATATAACTGACAAAAAGCAAGCAAGGCTCTATCAGATAAAAGTTTAGAAATTAAATCAATTCTTGTTAATGTTAGAATTTTATTTTTAGTTGTCGGTCTTGGCGGAGCAACTGGTTCTGGTGCAGCATTAACTGTTGCAAAAATCGCCAAAGATATGGGGATTATCGTAATCATTTTAGCAACTAATCCTTTAAAAGGGGAGTCAAAATTTCGACAACAAACGAGTTTTGATGTGCTTTTAGAACTAAAAAAAATAGTTGATTCGCTAATTATAATATCAAATGAGCAAATAAGTCAATATTACTCGGACTTTTTTCTTGAAAATGTTATTAGATTAATCACAGCAAACATTCAAACAAAAATTGGAATTATAATAAAAGCATTATGCCAAAAAAATGCATTAGTTAATGTTAACAATTCAATTGTAGAATCAATTTTAACTAACAATAACTTTGTTTTTGTTGCATCAGCAATTGCGGCTGGTAATAAAAGAGCAGTTTTTGCAACTGAAAATGCAATTAAAAGTCATTTTATTGAATTTGATCTTTTCTCATCTGAAGAAATGTTAATTACAATAACTGCAAATAATTCAATTCTTCAATCAGAAATTAGCGATATCCTCGGAACAATTAGGAAAAATTTCAATTCCGATTTAAAATTTTCATACGGGGTTTATCATAATCCTAAATTAGAAGATCAAATTGAAATTGGGATTATCGCAAATCAAAAAAAACACAGTTACGAAAGAGAAAAAGCTACAAAATTTAATCTCGTTTTTGATAACAAGTTCAATATTTTCTAGGAAAATTCAATTTAAATTTTAGACTATTTAAATATAAAATATATAAAACACCTTTTAATAAAAAATTATAATATTTAATGTTGGCAAAACATAATTTTATAATAAAAAGGTGTTTTTTTTTATTTTTTCGGTAAAGTATTAAAATTTGTGACTTTTCCTTTTGTTTAGCTTAATTTTAAATAGAAAGTAAAAAAAATCGTATAAAATTTTTTGATTTTTTTTTTTTTTTTTTAGGGGCAATTTTTAAAAAAGGTGCGCCTTTTCGTTAGAAAAATTTTGAGTGAACCCGCCTATTAAAGGGTTTAAATAAAAAAAATATAAAAAAGTTAGAAAACTATTTTTTTAAAAAATTGAATTAAATTTTTTAAAAATAAAATTTTTATGTTAAAATTTTGTAATACAGAGTAAAAATTACGAGTTTTACTAGCTTATTATTTTTACTAACCTAAACCAAGCTAAGAAAATATGGTGCAATTTATAAACACTTTTCGTTGTTTTTATTTTTAATAAATAGAGAATAATTGGTAGATAAATATTATGTCTAAATCAAATAAAAACAAATATATATCCGACTATTTTTTAGATAGCCAAAAAATTATTGCAAAATTTAACCCTAAAAACATTGTAATTTTGCAGTTTTTTCAACGCCGTGAGTTTGCAATTCTTGCAGGAATGAATGAGGTTTTGGAATTGCTAATCACAAATAGCGACTATAAAAATTACAAAATTCGTTATTTAAAAGACGGAACTCGGCTTGGCAAAAAGGAAGTTGTTCTTGAACTAGAAGGACCTTTGCATCTTTTTGGCCATTTTGAAGGAATGATTGACGGAATTTTGGCACGCTCAACATCTATCGCCACAAACGCCTATTTATGCAAAAAGGCTGCTAATAATAAGGATATTATTTTTATGGCTGACCGTTCTGATCATTATCTAATGCATGAAATCGATGGAAAAGCCGCGCGAATAGGGGGGGTTAGTTTATTTAGCAATTTAGCTCAAGCTGGAAGTTTAAAATCTGAAAATTTTGGTTCTATGCCTCATGCTTTAATCCAAAATTTTCAAGGAAATTTAATTGAAGCTACCCGGGCATATGCAAAAATTTTTCCTGAAAAAGAATTAGTTGCACTTGTTGATTTTAATAACGATGCACTAACAGATTCGCTCGCTGTTCTTGCCGAGTTTGGAAAAAAATTAGCTGGTATTAGAATCGATACTTCAAAAAATATTGCTGATAAAATGTTTGTGACGCCGCAAAGTGATGAATTTGGTATTAATGCTAAATTAGTTAAAAAACTTCGTCATGAACTCGATAAAAATCATGGAAAACACGTAAAAATTATCGTTTCATCCGGACTTAACCCGCTAAAAATAAAAAAACTAGAAGATCAAAATGCACCAATTGATGCCTATGGTGTTGGTGAATATATGTTACGAATACGTCATCATTTTAGTGCTGATGCAACTGTTTTAAACAATCAAAAAATCGCTAAATTTGGTCGTTTTTACCGAAAAAACCCAAAATTAATCACTTTTGATTATGAAAAATAATCTTGAACTCAATAATTTAGGTTATAATGACGATCTTAAAATTTGACAGGATAAAAATAGCTTTAATTACTCAGTTGATACAATTTTACTAGGCAATTTTATTAGCCTAAACAAAAAAATAAAAACTGCTCTTGAAGTTGGGACAAATAACGGGGCACTTGCTATTTTTGTTGCTCATAGAAAAGTTTCTTTAAAAATTGATGCTCTTGAAATCAACGAAAACGCTGTTAAATTAGCAAAAAAAAATATTAAACTTAATAAAAAACTTCAGCAAATTAATCTTATTCACGATGATTTTAACCAATTTTGACCCAAACACAATAAAAAACAACTACAAAAATACGATCTTATTTTTGCTAACCCACCTTATTTTAAAATTGGTACAAAAAAAACTAAAAAAGTTAGCCAGGGATTTTTAAATGCAATTTACGAATTTTCGCTTAATTTAGCGCAATTAATTTACGGTTCAAGTAAGATTATTCAACAAAAAGGAAAATTTGCTTTAGTTTTACCAATCGAACGTTTTGTTGATTTAATTGAATTGCTGCGACAAAACCATTTTGAACCAAAAAAAATACAATTTGTAATTAGCCGTGTTGGTTCTAGCCCAAAATTTGCCTTAGTTGAAGCAGAATTTAAAGGGCAATGAGGCACAAACTACCTTCATAATCTATATTTGCATCCAAAAAATAAAAATTTACATATTTATCGCAAAGAAATTCAAAAACTCTATGTCGTCAGAAAGGCCAAAAATGAGTAAAAAGTTTTACATAACAACACCAATTTATTATGCAAGCGGAAATTTACATATTGGACATCTTTATAGTTCGACATTAGCCTGAGTAATCAGAAATTTCAAAAAAATGTCTGGTTTTGAGGCTAAAATGTTAACCGGGGCTGACGAGCACGGCCATAAAATAAGTCAGTTAGCCGAAAAAAACAATCTAGAACCACAAGAATTTGTTAACAAAAATGTAGAAAAATTTAAACTTTTATGAGAAAAATTTGATATTGACTATGATTATTTTCAAAGAACAACTTCTGAGAGTCATAAGAATTTTGTTAGAAGAATTTTTATGAAAATGACTACAAATAACGATATTTTTAAGGGCAAATATCAAGGGTTTTATTCAATAAGTGATGAAGAATTCTTAACCTCGACTCAAGCTATCTATAAAAATGGTAGTTATTACCATCCAGTAAGTGGCGCAAAAATGGAAATAATTAGCGAAGATTCCTATTTTTTTAGAATAGAAAAGTTTCAAAAGTGGCTGGAAAATTTTCTTGATAAAAATTCGAATTTTATTTTTGATCCAAAAATTGCCAAGGAATTAAGACAAAATTTTTTACAAAAAGGTCTTGAAAATTTATCTGTTACAAGAAAAAACCTAAAATGAGGAATCTCTCTTTCTCAGCAATTCACAAATCAAACAATTTATGTCTGACTTGATGCGCTTTTTAGTTATTTATCAATTTTTAGTGATGAGATTAACCTTGATTTGCCAAAAGAGGAAAATTTTTGGAATAATGCAGAACAAATTGTTCATGTTGTTGGCAAAGAAATTGCCCGTTTTCATTGTATTTATTGACCAATTTTTCTAAAATCTCTTGATTTACGCTTGCCAACAACAATTTTAACTCACGGCTGACTAATTACATCTGAGGGCAAAATGTCAAAATCAAAAGGAAATGTGATAAACCCACTTGATTTGCTTGAAGAATTTGATCCTGAAATTATCAAATTCTATTTTTCAAGCCAAATAAATACTAATAATGACAGCATTTTTGACAAGAATTTACTAGAAAATTTTTATAATTCTTTTTTTGTAAACACACTTGGAAATTTAATAAGTCGTACAGTCGCCCTTATTTTAAAATATTTTAGCAGCCCTTTAATTTTTAGAATTGACTATCTTGATTGAATTGATATCAATTTTTATGAGAAAATTTTGCTAACTCTTGATGATTTTTGCAATTTATTTAATCAATTTCGAATTGAAGAAGCATTTAGAATAGTAATTGAACTTGCCAAAAATCTGAACAGATTTTTCGATATTAAGCAACTTTGGATGGAAAAAAACCTGCAAAAGTTATCTGCAAGTCTGATCTTAGTTCTAAATGGAATATATGCAATAGCCACTTTTTTAAATATTGCAATGCCTAAAAAAATTAATGAAATACTTGATTTTATTGGAATTAAAGAGGCAAATTTTAGAATGATAACTAAATTAGACAAATTTAATGAAATAAATTTTAAAAAATTAGAAAGCCCATTTTTTCCTAGAAAAAAATATTAATAACCTAAAATTCAACGATAATTATGTTTTTTATTTAAATGTTGTACTAATGGGACTAACCGAATTAAAATTAATGCATAAATAGGGAATGAAATGGTGGATTTTAAAATAATTGGTGTTAAATAAAAAAAGAAATAATTTTGAATTAAACGATCTCGTCCTGTTCTATTTAAAAAACGATTATAGTATTGGACAAAAGCATATGGATGCCAAAGTCAACGAAAAATTAAGAAACAAAAACTGAGAACAAAAACAGTTATTAAAGCTATTTTTAACATTTTTATTCGGGTTTTCCAATATCAAATTAATAAAATCGTCGTAAACAAGGATAAAATAATTCCAAAACTTGCAATTAGACTTAGAACAAATTTTTTTGTGAAAAGATTTTTCCAATCTTTTGCTGTTTTTTTAATTTGGCTTTCTTCAGCGTATAAATAATAAAAAAAAACAAAAATTACGATTATATAGGTTAAGCAAAGCAAAAATATTAAAATAATATCTTTTCTATAAGCTAAACTAAATATTAGGGATGAAATTATTGCGATTAAAATTGGTATAATCCCATATTCCCAAGTTCAAAAAACAACACGATTTGTTAGTAATAATTTGCTAAAATCAAAGCTAAAAGCGACAATCAAACCTTTAAATCAACGAAAAATTATACCAATCAAAACATAAAAAGGTAATTCAAAGGCAATATTGAATCGTTTTGGAAGTGCTATTTTGAAAAAAAAGCTAATAATTAAAAACATCGCCATTAAAAAACCTGATATTACTAATTCAAAACTAGAAAAAAGAAAAATTCTGCGATTTTTTATCACAAAATTTTTAATCGGGTTTGTAAAAGTTCTTAAGATTGCTAGCATAGATTAAAATTATATATAAAAAACATTTTTTTAGTCATTGTCGCTAGCAAAAATACTTAATGCATTAGCAGCTGCGGCAAATTCTGCTTCCTTTATTGATTTGCCATAGCCAATTCCGTATTTTTTGTGTTCTCAAAAAAGGTCAACACGAAAAGTCCCATCAGCTAGCTTAAAAGCCAAATAGTTAATTTTATTTGAAGAGGAAAATGCTTGAATTTTTTCTTGAAAAATTGACTTTGGGTCTTTATACTGTTTTTCTTTTGCAAAATTTACTTTCTTATATAAATATTCAGCAAGAAATTCATCTAATTTTTTAAAGCCTTGATCTAATAAAATTGCTGCACAAAACGATTCAAAAATATCAGCTTTTAGTTTGTTATTATCACGGATATCATATGCTCCTTTGCCAAGAAGAACAAGCTCAATTAGCCCAAGATTTTGACATGCTTCAGCAAGAGCAGTTGTTGATGTAAGCGTTGATCGAAGTTGGCTGGAATGACCCTCACTTTTATAGTTATCATAAATTACTCGAGAAATTGCATAATTAATTGCTGAATCACCTAGGAATTCAAGCATTTCGTAATTAGGCGCATCAGGATTTGTAAAATTATAACTTTTGTGAGTTAATGCTTGAATGTAAATATTAATCGAATTTGGTTTTATTTTTATTCTTTTTAAAAACTCACGAACCTTATTATAATTTTGCATTTTGTTCCTTATTTTTTTTCAAAAAAAAAAAAAAAAAAAATTAAAGCTAGTTTTTTTTAAAACTTAATGAAAAAATTTGATGTCCAACAATATGTGCTTGACTCGAATGAAAATGACCAAATTCAAGTTCTAGTTTTAATTTTTTTTCCTGATCAAAAAATTGGTAATTCATTCTGATAAAACTAACCTGTTGCCTAGGAAGATTTTCAGGCAAAGGAAGTGTTGAAATCGGGTAAAAATTTAAAACTTTTTTTTCAACTAATTTTTGGATTACATTATAAGTTATTTCCTGATCCTTTAAACAGTTATTAGCACCATTATCACACGAAAAAGGGAATTCATCCCTATTTTTACTTTTAATTTCGTTAAAAATTTCAAAAAATTCATTTCTAAAGTCAGAATAAGAATAATTTTGATTTAAAAGTTCTAATAAATATGGCTCTTTTTTTAGCCTAATCTCGTCTTGAAAGGCTGGGTTTGAATTAATTGTATTAAATTCTATTCGCGAATTGTTGCAAGAAACTAAAAAAATCATAACAAAAACAAATGAAAACAACCCTTTTTTCACCGCGTTCCTTTTTTGTGTTATTTAAAAATTGAAGAAAATTGAATTCTTTGTCTTGATAATAATTTTATCATAAAAATCAATTAAATCCAAAAATAAATTTGCTATTTTCGTATTAGTATTTTAGAAATTTTGCTTATTTTTTTATATAATTACTTTAAATATAGCGCAAATTGTTTTAGGAGATAAAATGACAAAGAGGCGGAAAATTTTGCTTTCAGCAGTGTTGTTTTTTTCAATTGCTATTGGAATTGGTGGTTATTTTAGTTATCTTAATTTTTTTAACAGCTCACCTAAAAACATCTTCACAGGGCTTGATTTAGTCCTTGTGGATAAAAAGACAAAAATAAAAGACCCCAAATTAGAAGAGATTAAAGATTATAAAGAAAGTGATTTTATTAAATTCAATAGCTGAGCAGTGCATGCTAACGACAAAAACGATGATTTAAACATCGAATTAGGACAAAAAGAGTCATTTTTTTCTGAGCTTTCAAGTTTTGATCTTAAAAAAATCAAGCAAAATAACATAATATTCCCCGAAGGATATAAAGGTTTTGATTTTAATACTGACAATAATTTTGTCACAAAAGAAAATAATGAAAAATTCCTTGGATCTGAAAATGATAATCTATTAGTATATGATCTTAATTACCCCAAAATCAATGAACTTATTCAGGAAAAAGAAGCTTTTAAATCTGATATTTTAAATCAAAAATTCACAATTTTTGACTCAAAAGCACGGAATAAAATTTTTAAAATTAATAAAATTGGTGTTTATTCTCAACCCCTAAAGTCAGAAGAATATGATTGAATTTATCAAAAAAATGTTAAATTCAAAACAGGAACAGCAGCAATTTTAGATGCAAGCCATGATAAAGCCCTGTTGATTACAAATTATCATGTAATAAAACCAAGCGAGTATAGTTATAAAGATGAAACTTTTGAAATAAACTCACAAAATTTAAGATTTTGGAATAAATTAGGTGGGAATTTTCTTGAATGATATGATAATGGTAAAATTTATAGTTTAGATCGCGATAATACCGCCTTACTTTTTTATCTAAAAGAGGTTTTTGAGAAAAAAATTGTTCAACCAGATCATGCAAAAGTTATCAAATATCTTATTGATTTTTATAACAATTATTTTGAAATTCCCTCCAATTTTGATGATAAAAAATTTGATATTGGTATATTTTATTTTAACTACAAAAAATTTAACGAAGATTTAAAAAGTTTAGCAAAATTTTATTATGATAAAAAGGCAGAAATATTAAAAAAAATCCAACAAAATAATAAAGTTGACAACCTTAGTGACAAAAATAAAGGCTCAATCGAATCTAAATTTAATGATTTTTTGATTTCATACCAAAATTTTATTAATTTTTGGGAAAAAATGAGTAAAGAGAAACCTGTCGAGATTTCTGAAAAAGTTTGAAAAAAAGGTGATTATAGTTACGATTTAAATATTTCATTATTCTGGCCTAAAGCAAAAATAATGAAAAACAATTTTAAAGGCGTTTTTGCAAACGATCCGCAGGAAAATTTTTCGCGACTTTCACTTTATTTTTACACAAATAATGGCCCTGGTGCATCTGGTTCTGGTGTTTTTAACAAAAAAGGCGAGTTGCAATTTATTAACGCTTTTGGATTAATTAATAATTTTTATAATAATGATTCTAAAGTCGAAAAAAATTATTATGATAAGCTAAACACAAACATTTCTTTATCAGGTGGCGTGCCACTTGTTACAGAAGAATATAATTTAGCTAGTTCGATAAAAAGTTTTTATCCATCTAAACAAAAAAATGCTTTTAGTTTTATTAAAAACGAAGATGTTAAAGTAATAGATGTTTTGAAACAAAAAACCCGCAAGATTTTACTTTAAAATCGCGGGTTTTTTGTTTTCATACTGGCGCACCAGTTGCTAGAATTATTATGAGATGGGAATTAAAACCAATATTTCAAAGAATAATATTAAATTTATAATAATCTTTGAAATCTCATAATAAATATGAAATCGTTTCAAATTATACCATAAAAATTTTAAATAACAAAAAATAAAAAAATTTTGCAAATTAATTATTCATGTTAAATTACCTTGAATTTTGCAGTTTCATATCTCTATTTTTTTTGTTTTTTTTCTTAAAATACCTTTTTTGGGTAAATAAATATCTGCCAATAATTTATTAAAGCCTTAGACAAAAACAAAGGAAACTTGAACGAATTTAACGCGCTTTAGTATAAATTATAACGATATTCATGCATTTTAAAATAATATAAAGCATAGAAATTAGTTTAGAAATTTCAAAAAATAAGGAGATTAAATTTAAAAAATTTAAATTATTAATACACTTAAATTGTAATAACCTTAACAAAATTAATTTTTTCTTTATTTATGTATAAAAAACCAAAAAATTTTTCACTTTTTTCAAAAAAATTATTTAAAAAATAAATAATTTTATGTATAATAAAAAAAACTAAAAACACTACTAAGGTAAGGAGAAAATAATGGCACTACCACTCTTGCAAATAGCGCTTGATAATCAAAGTATCGAAGAAGCGATTATAACAGCAAAAAAAGCAGAAAAATACATCGATATTATTGAGGTTGGCACAATTTTACTAGCAGCCGAAGGTAAAAAGGCAATATCCGCAATCAAAAATATTTTCCCTGATAAAACAATTGTTGCCGATGGGAAAATTGCTGATGCTGGAAACATTTTTGGAAAAATGTTTTTTGATGCAGGAGCAGATTTTACCACTGTAATTTGCGCAGCTGAGACTCCAACTATTAAAGATTTAGTTATTCTTTCAAAAAAATATTCCCAAATAAGTGGCAAAAATAAAGAAATTCAAGTGGAAATGACTAATAATTTTACCTGAGAACAGGTTCAAGACTGGCAAAAAGTGGCAGTTCCTCAGATTGTCTGACACCGCCCTCGTGATTCGCAAGAAACTGGCAAAAAATGAGGAACAAAGGACATTGAAATAGTAAAAAAACTAGCAAATTGCGGATTTAAAATAACAATTACAGGCGGGGTTGAAGTAGAAGATATCAAATTATTCAAAGATATCCCAATTTATATTTTTATCGCCGGGCGCGCAATTCGCGATGCTAAAGACCCAGAGGCAAAAGCAAAGGAATTCAAAGATGAGTTTAAAAAATACTGAAGCTAATTTTTTTGTTGGTATCTACGAAAAAGCGATTGATAAGCGATTTTCATTTGTCGATAAAATTAAAATTGCAAAAAAAGCTGGTTTTAATTTTATCGAAATGTCAGTGGACGAAACTGATGAATTTGCGGCTCGTCTTGACTTTTCTAATAAAGAAATTAGTGAAATTCGAACAGCTTTATTCGAAAATGATTTTTACATAAATTCAATGTGTCTTTCATTACACCGCAAATTCCCTTTTGGCTCTGCTGATGAAAAAGTACGAGAAAAATCAATTGAAATCATGGAAAAAGCGCTGATTTTAGCAAAAAAATTAGGGATTTCAATTATTCAATTAGCCGCCTATGATATCTATTATGAAAAAGAACATCAAAATTCAGAAATTTTTTTCATAAAAACAATGAAAAAAATTGTTTATTTAGCAAAAAAATATAGTATAACTATAGCCTTTGAGTCAATGGATCGAAAATTTGCCGGAACGATTTCTCGCCTATTATACCTTCAAAAATCTATTGGTGGCGGTGTTTTTTTATATCCTGATCTTGGGAATTTAACGCGTTTTTCTAATGATTTAGAAGCAGAAATTAAACTAGGGAAAAGCGAGATTGTTGCTTTTCATTTCAAAGACACACTTCCAAATACATTTAAAAATCTAGACTTTGGTCAAGGCGATGTTAATTTTGTTAATGTATTTAAATACATTTTAAATGCAAAAATTAATGTTCCTTTTGTAATCGAAATGTGACATAAACCAGAAAATTTTGACCAAAAAACAAATTTTTCACACAATTTTGCAATACAGGTAAATATAATCAAAAATGCTCGCGATTTTTTTGAACAACAATTGAGGTTAGCCCATGAAAGTCAAGGATAAAAACGAACTTGCAACATTACAAAAAGCGGTTTTAGAAGCAAACCTTTTATTATATAATTCAAAATTAGCCCTTCATACTTGAGGAAATGTTTCGGCAATTAGTAAAGATCGAAGTTATTATGTAATCAAGCCAAGCGGAATTCCGTATGAAAAAATGCAGTTTTCAGATATGGTTGCTGTTGATTTAGAAAATAATGTCCTTGAATCCGAATTAAATCCTTCAAGTGACACACCTACTCATTCTTTAATTTACAAAGCCGATCACCGAATTAGCGCAATTGTACACACTCATTCACCTTTTGCAGTTTCTTGAGCACAAGCGGGAAAAGAAATTCCAGCCCTAGGAACCACCCACGCTGATAATTTTTTTGGCGCGATTCCTTGTACTGATTCGCTAACTGATGAACAAATCAATGGTGAATACGAACATAATACAGGACTAGTAATTCTTGATCATTTTCGCAAAAACCAGCTTGATTTTATTGCAACTCCAGGAGTTTTAGTGAAAGAACACGGACCTTTTTGTTGGTCTGACAAATCAGCAATCGATGCTGTGAAATTAGCTATGACTTTTGAAGAAATAGCAAAAATGGCTTTCTATACAAAATTAATGAACCCTTTGCAAAATCAGGCAAACCCAGTTTTGCAAAGAAAACATTACAACCGCAAACACGGAAAAAACGCATATTATGGACAAAAAAAATAAGAACGTAATATCACAAAAACAAGAACTAAACAAAATAAAAAATTTTGTTTTTGATCTTGATGGTACTTTATTAACTTCAGAACATGAAATTAGTCCAAAAACAGTTGCAAAAATCACTGAATTAAGGTCAAAACAAAAAAAAATTATTTTTTGTTCAGGTAGACCATGATATTTTATAAAAAAATATTATTTTCAACTAAAACCTGATTTTCCTGTTATTAGTTGCAATGGCTCACTCATTTACGATTTTAAGAAAAACCTAGTTATTTTTAGGAAAAGTTTTGAGCCTAATCAAGTACAAAATATTTTTAATATCCTTGTAAAATACAGCATAATTTTTTTAATTTACACAACAACTAACATGCTTGCTTTTAGTGAAAAAAACAAAAACTGCTCTTGATTTTCTTATCTTAAAGAGCAAAATGATAACTTTTCCGAAATTGAGAAATTACCTCTTAATTTCTATGATTATCTCGACTTTAACCAAAAAAAGATCGCAAATCTTGAAGTTGTAAAGTTTTTACTAATAAAACGTGATAGTGACCCAGAGTTATTCCAAAAAGCAATTTCGGAGCTTGAAAAAATTGAGAATATTTATTTAGTACAATCACAATCTGCCGTTATCGATATCATGATTTCTGGTTCAAATAAAGGTGAAGGGCTTAAATTTTTAGCGCAAAATTATCAGCTTGATCTTGAAAAAACCTTGGTTTTTGGCGATGCAACTAACGACCTGCCAATGTTTGCAACAGCAAAATTTTCGGTTGCAATGGGGCAGTCAGCTCAAAATGTGCAAAAAAAAGCAACTTTTATAACAAAACCAAACGATCAAGATGGAATTGCTTATTTTTTGGAAAAATATTATGAATAATTTACTAAATTTTCTTAACAGCTTTCAAAAAGTAAAAATTAACCATTTCTCTAATGGTTATTGACTCGTTCCCAAATTTTGAAAAATTTTCTCGCCAAGACTAACAGGCTATGTGATAAAAAATGGCAAAACTTTAGAAGAAATAGTAAAAAATAACGATCTTCTAAAAAAGGAAATAATTTTTAGCTTTAATGGCGATTATAATTTTTATAATTTTAATATTGCCTTAAAATTACGCGAAATCAACTTTCGTCTTGATTATAATGTAGTTAGAAAAAAACCTAATGAAGACTTTTTTGTCTTTTATCCAGTTAAAAATTGCAAAATTGTCCTTGACAAACGCGGAATTGCGTTAATTTATGAGGGGACTATACCATTTTTTTCAAAAAGCTATTATGAAAAAATGGTTGATTTTCAGCGTGAATATATGCAAAAAAACCAAATTAAAAAAGAATTTATAGGATTTTTTTGAAGAAGGAATGGTTATAAGGAAATCTATAAATAAAACAGAAACAAATTCTAAAAATATGTTATTATTTATTGAAAAGCTGATCAATAGTTTTTTATATTTTTATATTTAAAAATACAAAGTTGGGTTTAGAAATGAAAAAATTTATAAAAAAATCGTTAATTTTATCTTCAGTTGGTTTTCCTCTTATAGTTGTTTCTTGTTTCCAAGAAGAAGACCTAAATAAAAGGGTTTTTTCAAATCCTGAAGCAACAGAAAAATATCAATTACTAAAAGAAATTCTAAGCATTCCACTTTCAATCGAAAAAAACGACATTGCCAGCTTTAATTTTTCCACGCTAATTGACAAATTTTCCATTGATCCTAACGAAAAAAAAGTAGAAGGACAACCCAATTTTCAGCGTTTTTTCCATAAAGACTCAAAAGAAACTATTCTAAAAAAAATTGAAACACTTGCTAAAAACCCAAACTTTTCTGAGACAATTAAAAAATACTATTTAGGGACATCTTATTTATCAGCAAAAGAATTCTTCGAAAAATGAAAAGCATCACAACAAAAATACTTAAAATCAACTAATTTACACGTAAACCCTGAATTCATTCCACAAGAATATGGATCTGGTTTTTCGGTTAACAACCAAGAATTAGATCAGAGATATTTATATTATAAAACTATTATCGCTTTTGCTAAACATTATCTCAAAATGGGCCCTGTCGAAAATGAATATCCTGAGCAAACTCCTCATGAAACAGAAAAAGTTCCTGAAAATGAAGTAAATTCTACAAAGCAAACACCCGAAACCAATGAAGACAGCGCAAAAAAAAATGGGCAAGAAAAATATCATGATATTAATTCAAAATACAAAAGCGATCTTCAAAAAGCCGAAACAGCACTCGAAAAAGCGAGCGCAGAACTGGACAAATTACTAACGGAAATGCCGAAACGAACAGGTTCTGACGAAAAAGGGGCCAAGTATTTGTCTGAAGAATACAAAATAAAATTTCGTGACTGGGAAGCAAAATTTAACGATGCCGTTAAAAAACGAGAGGATGCAGAACAACTAGTCGAAAAAATTAGTGCGAGCGTGCAAACTGATACTAAAAAAATCGCGCCTTCTCAGCACAGCGAACAAAAAACTGAAAAAAATAAACGCTTAATTCCCGTTCCAATTGATCCAGTTTTATACATTGTAGGCGCAATTTTAGATGCAACAACCCAACCACTTTCAAATGCTTATTGATGAAATTATAATTATGAAATTTTGAATGAAGCTGCACTAAAAGTGAAAAAGGGGATTAAAAAGGGGGAAGAATTAGACTTGCCGATTATTAGCGATAAAGATTTTCAATTAAAGTCTGAGCTTACCGAGAAACTCGATAAGTATTCAATAAAAGCAAAAGATGGGCGAAAATACAAAGTACAACCAAGAGCTTTTTTTCTAGTTGATGATAAAACCTATGTCGATGAACAAGACAATAAAATAAAAAAGGCAATTTACAGACTTTATTGAATAATTGATAAAAATCCTGATTCTAGCGAAAAAACAGAAAAAAAAGAACCACAAACTAAAAAACTAACACCAGAAAATAAGATGAATAATGATTCAAAAAGTGCTAAAAATCATAAATTTCACGAAAAAGCAAGAATTTTTGCTAATTCAGAAAAACTAGCAAATCCCGAAACTCAACAAATGCAAGAAAATAACAAGACCGACGAAACCGCATCAGAAACTCCAAAAGTTCAAGGGCCTGAACCCCGACCAAAAACTGAAAATACCGAGGAAATAATCGGTCTTGTTGACGATTTTGACAAATACAAATTCACTGATAAAATTCAAAAATCACCTTTTGCTAATTCTAATAATTTTTCCCAAGGTGGCCTTTACAATGCAAATTTATTACAATTAGAAGTTGAAATGAAAAAACAAGACCCCAATAATCCTAATCTTTTTTATGTCGAAAGACGTATTGATATTAGAGGATTTTTAAAAAAAGGGAAACTTTTACCTTTTCAACCCGCTAACCTTGAAAACAATTTAGAAATTTTAGCCCTCAATGACAAATACAACCAAATTTTAGAATCCGAACGAGATCTACAAAATAATCTCATGATTAATCCAAACAATTTAGAATAAAAAAATAAAAAACTAGTAAATAACGTAATTTTTTGATATAATTATGATTAGAATTTATATTCCTGATGTAAAAAATGGTGTTTTAGATACTAAATTTGGTAACGGAAATCTAGGAAAAAAATATCCTAATTCCGTAAGTTTTCCGATAAAATGAGACAAAGTAAAAGCTGCAAAATCATATGCGCTCACTCTAATTGACTATGAAGCCACAGCTGAATTAGGTTTTGTTTTTATTAATTGAGTTGCCGCAAATATCAAAAAAAATAAGTTAAAGTGAGATGATTCTTTTTCACGGCCAGATAAAATGTATCAGTTTGAAAATTCAATGACAAAACATGCAAATGATTATTTGCTGGATTCTTTTTATCGTGAGCATCCTGATGGCGTTTATTTTGGGCCTTTACCTCCAGTTGAAGATCATAATTATCGCCTTGAAGTTTTTGCCCTTGATATTGACAATATAATTCCCGAAGAACTAAAAAATGAAAAACTTTTTTATGATGATTTTCTTGAACTAATTAAAAATCATGTAATTGACTATGGAATAAGCTCGTTTTTATATCGTTCCCAAGGAAAAATTGTAAAAAACTCACTAACAAAAAAAGAGATAACAAAATCAGTATTAAATGCCGCCTTGCCAAAAGATAAGCAAAATTTTTTTCTTGATTTTCAACCAATTAATTTCAGCTCAAGAGCTCTAAGTCCACGAAATGATGACTACAGTCTTTTAGATATTGATTTTTTGGGTAAACAAGGAGTAAGCCCTTTTTTTAGCGCGCGAAATTTTGATCTAACAATATATGCAGAATCGGAAAAAATTAAGGAATATGTTATCATAATTACTAGTTTTGCCGAAACTAAATCACTTGGTGTTGGTCTTAATTCCTGAGTCCGCGTTGGAATTAAAAAAGAGCAAAATGATTATAAAACTATTTTGCCTGCTGGAAGAAATAACTTTGAACTCTTTGAAAGCGAATTTCCGGTACAAAATAGCTTTGGCTCTTTTTGTGCAATAGCAATAGCAACAAAACTAGGACTTGATTCAGTTGAGAGATTCGAATTTATTAAAACAAAATACGGACTTATTTATCTGCCTGGCCTAACAAATGGAAATGGTAAATACCAACTAGAAATTTTTGGCATTAATACGCTAATAAATTGAGCAAAAATTGCTCAAAACTCAAAAAAACCGCTTAATTCATTTGATGTTTTACAAACTATTAAAGGAAAAATTATCGGTTATAACCGTACTTTTTTTAAATTAATTTAAAAAAATTTCGATACCTAGCTAATCTAAATAATCAAGTTTTTCCCCCCTGCGATAAAGAAAACGGATTTCCCCGGCAAGCACAACTTGGTTTTCGTAATAAATAACAACCTGTTGTCCTGGAGTGATTGCAGGATAGTTTTGATAATAAACTCGGAAGGAATTTTCATCAATTATTTTCACTGTCACAGGAATTGCCTCTTGACGGTAGCGGAATTTTGCACTTAAATTACTAAGTTTTTCCAAATCTTTGACTAGAAAATTAGCATTATACGCTAAAAGTTCATCAGATTCTAACCATTTTTTATCACTTGCAGCACTTACGTATAAAATTTTTTCTTGGAGATTATGACCAACAACAAAATAGGGCTCATTCATTCCATTAAGTCCAAAACCTTTGCGTTGCCCGATTGTGAAATACATAACTCCAATATGCTTACCAAGAATTTTTTTTGTAGAAATATCGACAATATTACCTGGTTGAGCGGGAATATAATTTTGCAAAAAGTCAGTAAATTTGCGTTCGCCGATAAAACAAATGCCAGTTGAGTCTTTTTTTTCAGCATTTATTAGCCCTATTTTTGTTGCAATTTTTCTGATTGTTGTTTTTTTATAAAAACCTAACGGAAAAATTGTTTTTCTAAGCTGGGCTTTTGAAAGTTGTGCTAGAAAATAACTTTGATCTTTTGCCTTATCAATTCCGGCATATAAATTTCCGTTAATCGATTTTGCATAATGCCCCATTGCAATAAAATCAGCATTATGAACTTTTACAGCATAATTTAGAAAGTGCTTGAATTTTATATTTTTATTGCATAAAATATCAGGATTTGGTGTTAGCCCTTGTTGATATTTTGCAATAAAGTCAATAAAAACTTCATCTCAATACTCTTTGATAAAATCAATGCGGAAAATTGAGATTCCAAGTTGTGTGGCAACAGTTTTAGCATCTAGTCAATCTTGTTCTTGCGGACAAATATTAAAATTTTTTATATTTTTTTGACCTAAAAAATCATTATTGAGATTTGAGTCTCAATTTCGCATAAAAACTGCGATTAGTTCGTGCCCAGCTTTTTTTAAAAGATAAGCGGCAACTGCAGAATCAACACCCCCTGAAAAACCAAGAACTATTTTTGCCACTTTTTTCTCCAAAATTAGTTATTTTTTTGGTTTTGAAACTCAAAAAAAACTTCGAAAACGCTGAAATGATAATTTAATCTCACGTAAAACCCTTCAGTTCACCGCCTTAATTCCAAAAATGTTAATATAAAAAATCGAAAGTAAATATGGCAAACAAATAACTGAAAGCACAATAATTAAATTCAATAAAATAACAATTGAATTATTATCGCCAGAATAAAAAAATGGATGAATAAAGTTCATAAAAGGATAAACTGTCAATCCAGTGTAGAAAAAGATAATCCCTTTTTCTGCAATAATGTCATTGTTTTTAAATTCAGGCGCAATTCATTGTCTAATTGTAAAAAAATATAAAAGAAAACAAAATAAATAATAACAAACTGAATAAATAACCGAAAAACTTAGACCTAATTTATTAATTTGAAATTCTTTACGAAATCAAAAAAGAACAAAAATTGACAAAATTGGATTTACAAGGTGCACTGTCGAAGTTTTTATAAAAGTAAGAAAATTCATATTCAAATTTCAGGCAATTAAAGTTCAAAAAATAACCAAAACAATCGTTAAAATCACGGTAAAAACGAATAAAATTTGAAATTTTCTCTCAGTTGCATTCAGAACAAAACTAAGTAAAACAATTCCGTAAAGTAAATTTGATTGGTAGGTAAGATAGAAAAACACACTAAAATTTTGAAAGTAATTACTAAAACTAATAAAATAAAATTTATCAACTACAAATTCAGGACGATTTTTAATCATTGAATTGACAATAAGCGATACTGTAACACTAATAATTAATAAGGAAAAAACAAAGGCAATTTTACGTTCCTTTTTCCATAATGAAAAATGATCAAGTTTTGTTGATAAAAACGAATTATTATTTTCAATCATAATAAATATTTACTCTAGATTATATAACAAAAATTTTTTAAAACGGTAAAAATTAGCTTTTTTGTCGAAAATTTCATTAAAATTAAATTGCCCTTTATTGTTTAGTTATTTTACCTGCGATAATAAAAACCAAAAAAAGAAGTAAATAAACTTCCTTTTTAGTTTTTTATCACTTTTTTAAGTTTTAAAAAAATTTGCTATTAAATTATTATTTCTTTGATTTTTTCTCTTAAATTTTCAAATGTAAAACCAATTTTTTCTAAAATTTTTTCGCCTGGAGCCGAAAAACCAAAATCATCATTGCCAAAATTATACCTTGCATGAACTTTTCAACCAAAAGTTGTTGCTAATTCAATTGAAATCGCATAATTAGGATCTCAAATTGGTTGTTTTTGTCAATTTGATAAGGAAATTAAATTAAGATTTAATGTTTTTGCAATTTGATCAGCAAGTCCAAGTTCTGAACCAGTTGCAATAAGCGCTCATTTTGAATCAGTTTTTCTTACTAAATAAGCGCCTTTTTTAAAGTTAGTTTTTGATGAGTCAAAAGATTTTATATTCTGACGAGTTAAAATTATTGCACATGGTTGATGCTTATTTTCAAGCGCTAATTCATAGGCTGCTTTTAATTCTGTTTCGTCTCCTGGACGATAAATTGCAAGATTTGGAACAGATCTTAACATTGCTAATTGTTCAACTGGTTGATGAGTTGGTCCATCTTCCCCAACCATCAAAGAATCGTGAGTAAAAATATAATTTACTGGCAGTTTCATAATTGCTGCTAGTCTTAAAGCTGGTTTTAAATAATCGGCAAAAACAAAAAAAGTGGAAACAAATGGGCGTAATACAGAATGAAGTGCAATGCCATTGGCAATTGCTGCCATTGCAAATTCGCGCACACCGAACATTAAATTACGACCTTGATAATTTGTGCTAGTAAAAATTCCGTCAGCACCTTTTGCTTTAGTTGAAACCGATAAATCAGCAGATCCACCAATCCAATATGGAAGATTTTTAGAAATATAGTCAAGAATTTGCCCAGAAGTATTTCTTGTTGCTTGATTTTTTGGCAGCTCAAAATCGATTTCCAAATTAATATTCTGCCCTTTTTGAAGAAATTCTTCAAGTTCTTTTGACATTTTAAATTCTTGTTTTTTTAGCTGTGTTCTTTTTCCTAACGTATTTTGCCAATGGCTTTTAACTTCTTCATCTAAATAAAAATCATCATATTCTCATTCAAGATTTTTTTTCAAAGTAAGAATGTCACTACCTAGTGGCGCCCCGTGAACCTCGCTTGTTTTTTCTTTGCTAGTTCCTTCGCCAATTATTGTTTTAATTTCAATAAAACTTGGTTTATTAGCGGCTTTTGCTTTTGCAATTGCCTCTGAGATTAGCTTAACATCATTTTTTTGCACTAATTGATAAAAAAGACCTTGAGACTCAACGCGCTGACGTACATTTTCACTAAAAACCACATTCAATTGTGAATCAAGTTGAACATCGTTTGAATCATAAAGTACAATCAAATTTCTTAACTTTAAATGGCCAGCAAGCGAAAGCGCTTCATATGAGATTCCTTCTTGAAGATCGCCATCACCGCATAAAATATAAGTATAATGGTTAATTTCCTTAAATTTAGCACCTAAATGTGACTGCGCCAGTGCAATTCCAACTCCCATTGCAATTCCTTGGCCAAGCGGGCCAGTAGTTGCCTCAACTCCGAGAGTATGCCCAAATTCAGGGTGTCCCGGAGTTTTTGAACCTAACTGGCGAAAATTTTCAAGGTCTTGTTTTTTTAATATTCCTAAACTATATCATAAAGAATACAAAAGCCCAGATGCATGACCAGCTGATAGAATAAATCTGTCACGATTTACTCAATTTGGATCGTTAATATCAAAATTGATATGATCGCGATAAAGGGCATAAAGCATTTTTGATGCGCTTAAAATTACCCCAGGATGGCCAGAATTTGCTTTATTAACCGCAGCAACTCCGTGCATTTTTAAAGAATTTAACGCCAACTTGTCGATATTTTTTTTTGTCATTTTAATTTTTCTCCCCGCGTGATACATATTTTCCATCTTCTGTTGAAACAATTATACTCTCACCTTCTTTAATAAATAAGGGCACATCAATTTCATAACCGGTTTCTAATGTTGCTTTTTTTGTTGGATTTGTTGTTGTATTACCTTTTACAGCATCAAAAGTTGAATCTATTTTAAGTTCAATTTTAGCTGGAAGTTCAATATCAAGAATTTCGTTATTAAATTTTCGTAATTTCACTTTTGTGCCTTCAGTTAAAAAATTAAGTTCCCAACTAATTCTTGCATTTTCAATTACTACTTGTTCGTAAGTATTATCATCCATTAAAACGATATTTGCCCCATCATTATAAAGGTATGACATAGAAATTTTCTCAATATGCGCTTTTCCCACTCTTTCGCCGCCGGAAAAAGTCTTAACTATAATCGCGCCAGTGCGTAAATTTTTAACTTTTGCCTTTAAATTTGCCTGGCTTCGTCCTTGCTTTGAATGCTGCGCGGAAATTACAACATAAATTTCATTTTCGAATTCAAAAGTAATTCCAGGACGAAATTCGTTAACATTAACCATTCCACCTCCATTTATTATATAAAAGCCATAAAGTAATAGTAAATTATAGCATAATGCCCAAAAAATTTAAAGTAAAATTTGCTCAAATTTTATATAAAAAATTGATTTAAAACTATAATCATTTTTGTAAAAGTTTTTCTTTGTTCAAAACTTTTATTCAAGATAACTAGATTATAACAAAAAAGCGTGTATAATTATGTTTAGCGGCCAGTAGTCACAAGTTTTGCTAGCTTACAAATAAAAATTTTTAAAACAAAGTTTAGAGAAATTATATTTTGTATCACAAAAGAGAAAGTTCCTATTTTTAACCTGCATTTTTCCTTTTTTTAATAGAAAAATTAAAAAACACAATTAAATTAGCAACTTGTGTTGTTTTTTTGGTATTGTGAATGTACCGCTTTTTTAATTCTTTGTTTTTTAATGAAAAAAATTGTCTTGGATTGAAGCGGTACGAATCACAAATTTTTTTAGGACACCAAAATTTGTTTATTTATACAAAATATGGTATAATCGAGAGCTATAGAAAGGAAAAGCATGAAATTAGGTTCTTTTTTTGCTAAGTTGTTTTCGCTTAATGGTTGAAAACGACTTTTTCTTGCTTTTTTGACTTTCGCGCTTCTTGTGAGTGGTATTTTTCTAATTTCAAATTTTTATATTTCGAAAAATATAAATCGCTCAATTGAATACGGAGGTGGTGCTGAAGTTTTAGTTCAGGTTAAAACTTTAGACGGAAAAATTCCTTCATCTAAAGTTGTAAATGAAGCTGATACAGCAATTTTTCACCGTTTAACTGGTGGTACAAACCTTAATGGAACTAGTGTTTTTACTGAGGGCGAAGGTAGAATCAGAATTTCACGTAATAAAATTTCAAATAACCGTGAATTAGATAATTTTATTAAGGAAATTGTTAACAAACCAATTTTAACTATTACTGACACAGACACAAACCCTCTTTTTTATGATGGTAAATTTGATAAAAACCTTAGTTTACAAAATGGCGATGAAACAAATTGAATTGTCCCTTTTGCACCAGGTTCTGCAGTTTCCCAACCAAATCCACAAAATCCTGCAAGCAATCAAGTTTTAATCCAACTAAAAGATAATAAAGCACAACTTGAATGGTCAAAAGCAACTGATTATATTTCACGATTAGATCACGGAAAAAACCGAATTCTGATCTGGTCAAATATCGCTGAGCTCAAAAAATTAGCAAAAGAAAAATTCCCAGCTCAATGAGAAAAGGCGGGTAAAAATATTTACAATTTTGTTCACATTGGCGAAAAAACTACTCCTGAATTTTTACCAGAGAATAAAACTTTACAACCAGAGCTTAAAAAATTTCAATTTGATGCTAAAAAATATCTAGTTTCTGATGCTACTGTAACACATGCCTTAAATGGAAAATCATTCGTAATTACAGGAAGATTTAGCCCGCAAGAAGCAAAACAATTAGCGCTTAATATAAATTATGGAACAGCTGATTATAAATTAGATTTTTTATCCGCTTCTTTTATTAACAAAACAAAATCAGAATCAGCTTTTATTGCTGGATGAATCGCAATTGGGCTTGCTATTGGATTAATTTCGCTATTTTTAATCATAAATTATGGACTTTTAGGCGCGATTGCAACAATCTCGCTTGCTTTATATGTATTTTTAACACTATTATTTTTCACAATTGTGCGTGGTGAATATTCGCCTATTACAATTTCTGCCCTAGTTGTTGGAATCGGAATGAATATTGATGCTAATGTTATTAGTTTTGAAATATTCAAATCGCGAATTTATGGCGGAAGTGGTGTTATTAAAGCAAATTACCAAGCTAATCGTTCTTCCTTTAATGCAATTTTAGACTCAAATATAACAACGCTAATTGCTGCTCTTGTTTTATTCTTTTTTGGAACAAAAAATGTTAAAAGTTTCTCAATTACATTAATTTTTTCAATTATTTTTACATTAGTTGTTACTATTGGTTTTACAAAATTTTTTACAAACTTTATACTAAAATCTAACTTTTTTCAAAACAATCATAAAAAACTTTGGCTTTTAGGCGCTAAAAATTACTATTTTAAAAAATACCAACGTGGTTATAATTCAATTTATTCCCGAATTGATTATGAAAAAATTTATAAATACTCAAGATGATTGCCACTTATTTTATTTTTAGGATCACTGATTATTTTTGCAATTTTTGCCGGAATTTATAAATCCGCTGGAAGCGGCTTTAATTTAGCTGTTGATTTTAGCGGCGGAACTAACTTGTTAGTTGAAAGTGCAAATTCTAGTTATGATTTAATCACAAAAGAAAAAGCCGAAAAAATAATAAATTTCTTAAATTCACAAAATATTGACAAGTCAAATTCAACAATTTTATTAAATCCGTTAAATGAAAATGGAACTGTTTTTAATATTGAAGTTAAAACAAATCTTGATCTATCAGCAAAAATCGCCACATTTAATTCATCAATACAGAATAATTTTTCAAATATTCGCATAACAAATTATTCAATTTCAAATGAAGAAGCGCAGAAGCTGATATTAAATACAATTCTTTCTGTTGGGATAGCACTTATTTTTGTAACTGTTTTTTCATTAGTGCGGTTTAAATGAACATTCTCACTTGCCATAATTTCCTCGCTTCTTTTTAATGTTTTAATGGTAATTTGTACAATAATTATTGTACGAATCCAAATATCACAAAACTTAGTAATAGCAATTCTTACTTTAATAGGATATACTGTAAATGATACAATTGTGATTTTTGATCGGATAAAAACAAGATTTAGCGAGATAACGCATGCTAATATTTATAAATTAGATAAAATTAAAGAAATTTCAACAAATGCAGTAAAAGAAACAGCAAAAAGATCTGTATATACGTCATTAACAACAATTTTAACAATCGTAGTTTTAATGATTTTCTATGAATCAATTGATATTGTCTTTAGTTTAACAATGTTAATTGGAGTTATAATAGGAACTTATACTTCTTTATTTATTGCAACACGAATCTGAAACAAACTTGAATTATACCGTAATCGTCAAAAAGAAAAAAGAATTAATAATAAATACTGGAATGTGCAAAAAATTTATGAACAAACTTTTGCAAACATTAATGATTATGAAAAATAATTTAAAACCACAATTTTTATGACCTTATTAGTAAAAAATTGTGGTTTTATTTAAATTTTTCTTATTTTTAAACTAAAAAATAAAGGAAAAAATGGAAAAAAAAATAAATTTATGCCCAAAAGGCACTTATGATCTTTTTGGTGATAATAGCAAAATTTTCCTTAATGTCCGCAATATTTTTTTTAAATTATCCGAAAAATTTAATTTTTCGTATGTTGAAACGCCAATTTTTGAATATTCAAATGTTTTTGAATCAACTAATGAAATTTCCGACATAGTTACAAAGGAATTATACAAATTTAGTGATAAATCGAATCGACAATTAGCATTAAGACCTGAAGGTACTGCTCCAATTATGCGCGCAATTACACAACATAAACTAGCACAAAATGAGAAAAAATTTTTTTATTTTGGCCCGATGTTTCGTTATGAAAGTCCGCAAAAAGGTCGCTATCGTCAATTTTACCAAGCAGGTTTTGAAATTATTAACTATAAAAATAAATCTCTTGAATTCCAAGTCCTTGAAATCATTATCCTTGCAAAGGAAATTCTTAAAAATCTTGAAATAACTCAATTCCAACTAAAAATAAATTTCCTTTCAAATGCAAAAACACGAATAGAATATGCAAGAAATTTACGTGCTTATTTTGAAAAATTTATTGACAAGCTCGAACCAATTTCTAGATCTAGAATTAAGAATAACCCATTACGGATTCTCGATGACAAAATTGAAGCAAAAAAAGATTTTGTCAAATTAGCACCTAAAATAAACACTTTTTGAACAAATGAAGACCTTGATAAATTTAATTTAATCACTACAGTACTTGACAAATTTCAAATCGCTTATAAAATTGATTATAATTTAGTTCGCGGACTTGATTATTATGATGATTTTGTCTTTGAATTTATCGACACATCAAACACACTTGGAACAAAATTAACATTAGTTGGTGGAGGTTGTTATAATAATCTTTCTTTAAAATTCGGGCCTGATAACTTACATAATATTGGAATGGCTTTTGGAATTGAACGCATAATTGAAATTTTGAAAACAAAATCTAGGTTTTCTTATAAAAAACTTGACTTTTTTTTAATAGGTTTTAATTATACAGAAATTATTGAAAATTTCAAGATTGCAAACTTACTCCGCGAACAAAATTTTCAAGTCGATCTAAACAAATCTCCCCTTTCAATTAATAAAGGTTTTCAAAAAGCAAAAAAATCAGGCGCTAGATTTGCTTTTTTCTTTGAAAAAAATCAAGAAAAAAATTATATTTCTCTTAAAAATTTACAAACAGGGAAAAATTGCGAAATTTTGTATTCTAAATTCGACCTTGAAAATTTAAATTATATCATAAACGAGGGAAAAAATGTATAATTCTAAAACTCTTTCAAAATCAGAAATTGGCAAATTAGTTTCAATTCAAGGCTGAGTACAAAATATTCGCAAAATTAAAAGAAAAATCTTTGTAATTATCCGCGACTATCACGGAATTTTCCAGGTTGTTATTAACGAAAATTCAATAACTCAAAAATTTTCGAAAGAATCAGTTGTTAAAGTTCAAGGTACTCTGACTTTACGCATAAATCCTAACTATAAAATTCATAACGGCGATCTTGAAATTGTTGTTAAAAATTTAGAAACTATTTCGTTTTCCAAACAAATTCCTTTCGAAATAAGCAACGAAATTAATGTAAACGAAGATTTAAGACTAAAATTTCGTTATTTAGATCTTAGGCGCCAAAACATGAGAGAAAATCTAACTTTTCGGTATGAAATTTTTCATACTATTCGCTGTTTTTTATATGAAAACAATTTTATTGAAATCGAAACCCCAATTCTGTCAAAATCAACCCCAGAAGGAGCAAGGTCATTTTTAGTACCCACTCGTAAAAAAGGCAAATTCTTTGCGCTGCCGCAATCGCCGCAAATTTATAAGCAGCTTTTGATGGTCTCAGGTTTTGAAAAATACTTTCAATTTGCCCGCGTTTTCCGGGACGAGGATTTGCGCAAGGATCGTCAATTTGAATTTACACAGCTTGATTTAGAATTTGGATTTGCTAATTTTAAGCAAATTTCAGAACAAATTGAAAATCTTATAAAAACTGTGTGAGCAAAAATTTTTCCAAATTTAACACTTAATTTCCCAAAAATGGATTATTCTGATGCAATTCGTCTTTATGGAACCGAGAAACCTGATTTACGTTTTGAAAACAAATTGTTTGATCTTGATTTTCTAAATAATTCTGACAAACTTTTTCAAGGAAAAACGCGGGGAATTTTTCTTGAGAAAATCTTGATTACAAAAGCTGAATACCGCATTTTTGTTGAAAAAATTCAACAAAATAAAACAAAAAGACTTTTATATTTACATATTACAGACAGCAAAATTATCTATTCTTCTTTTAAATTAGACGAAAAACTTTTAATCCAAAGTAAAATAGAAAATTGACTTTTTGAAAATAATTACCAAAACGGAACTCTTTTTCTAGTTGCGGACGAATATAAAAATGCGTCCCAAGCACTTGGAGCACTTAGAAATTTGCTAGCAAACAAATACAAACTTGTTAATGAAAATGAATTTAAATTCCTCTGAATTATTAATTGACCACTTTTTGAACTAAATTCTGAAAAAAATTTAACGCCAGCTCATCATCCTTTTACCGCGCCAACAAGCGAAAGTCAACATTTTTTGGATAAAGAGCCTATAAAAACACAGGCTCAAGCTTACGATCTTGTACTTAATGGCTTTGAGTTAGGTTCTGGTTCTATTAGAATTCACAATTCTGAATTACAGAACAAAATTTTTCGCATTCTAGGCTTAACGCAAGAAGAAATTAATCATGAATTCGGCGCGCTTTTGCGCGCTTTTAATTTTGGCGTGCCGCCACATGGCGGGTTTGCTTTTGGCCTTGATCGTTTAATAATGATTTTGCGAAAAACAGAATCTATCCGTGATGTCATCGCTTTTCCTATTAATTCTAAGGGCTTAGACTTATTGCTCGATTCGCCAGCAGAAATAAAAAAAGAAACACTAGCTGAATTTGAACTAGAAACTGTTATAGCAAAATAATTTTTGGCCTTGATTAGCTTTATTTTTTAAATAATAGTGTAAAATTATGAATGCTAGTTTTAACAAATTTTTATTTTTGAACTTAAAAAAAAAAAAAAAAAAATGAAATAAGCTATTTTTTATTTGTTTTATTATATATCTTATACATTTTTTAAGAAAATAAAAAATGTATAAGAAAATTAACGAATATTACCAAACCATAATAGTATTTCCAAAATCAAATGCTAGAAAAATTTTTGTTAATAAATACTAGATTTACTTTAATTTTCGAAATAAAAATTAAATCTTTATTATAAGCAGTTTTTATGGTACAATTTTATGAATATTCTCCGGCTAAAAGGACAAATTGAAACAAAATATATAGTTTAAAAAATTTAAGGAAAATTATGGCTAATATAAAATCAAAAATAAAATCAATTACAAAAATGGAAAAAGCAAGACTAAGAAATAATGCAATTAAATCGCGTGTAAAAACTGCAATTAAGAAGGCGAAAATTGCAATAAATGCAAATTCTGAAAATAAATCTGAACTAATTGCAAAAGCTCATAAGGAAATTTCAAAGGCTAAATCAAAAGGTGTTTTTCACAAAAATACCTCATCTCGAAAAATTTCTAAATTACATTTATTTGCTAACAAGCACACAAAACCAGCAGTATAATTTCGATTATTTCCACGATTTTAAAATAAAATTTATCAGATAATTTTTTAATTTTTAAGTTTTTCTTATATAACAAAATTATTATAAATTTGGCAATAATTTTGTTATATTTTAATTATAAAAAATCAGAAAATGTAATTTTTACTTTTACATTTTAGTTTTTGAATTTAACAATAAATTTATTAAAAATCCAAAATCCAAGAAACACAATACCAAGTGACATAAAGATAATAACTGGAATTAATCAATATAGGGTTGTTTTTTTCTCGAAAATATTTTTTGTATTAGCTATTTGATTTAAACTTGCATCATTTAAATTACCTAACGGCGAAAAATCAGAATTAAAGACTGTCAGCTCTTTTTTCCCATTTAACTGAGAAGTTCCGGGTTCTAAAATTAAAGTTGCACGGTCCAAATTTGGATTTAGGCGAAATTCGTGCGCGATTTGTGCTAAATTTTGTAAATATAGATACTTTTTAGCATCGATTTCTTCAGGCAAGAGTAAATTATAGACGTGATCTTTTAATGCCTTTTCTAAATCACCGCTGTGTTTTGAGACAGAAAAACTAAATTGTGTAGCACGGATTTGATTTAAATTATCTATTTTTGGTTCGACCAAACTTCCAATAATGTTAACCAGTTTAATTATCTTTGAACCATAAAAGTTTTTGCTAGAATCAGGTTTTATTCTTAGTTCCAACTTCCAAATTTTATGTGGAAGTTGGTCATTTTCTTCGATATTTTTCACTACTTTTTCCACAATCCCATCAAAATTATCAATTATAAAATCAGAATTAAACTTATATTTTTCATTTTTTCAACTTTTTTCAATTTCAGTTAAAATGATTTTTTTTGCATTTTCAAAACGGGAAATTCCGGCTAAATTTATTCTATCAAGGTCAAGTTCATCAAAAATATTTTTGGTATAGCCCGTAATCACACTAGTTTTTGCTATCTTTTTTAATAAAATAAACGGTTTTTCAACAAAAAAATCATTTTCATACTCCCTTTTTACTTTAAAATTTGCATAAATATTATTATTTTCTTCTTCTAGAAAAATATCAACTTTATCTGCATTTTCCTGAGATAAAAAATTTTTAATTATTTCAAAAAAACTGCCAAAATTTACATTACTTGGCAAATTAATTTTTTTAGTATCAAAATTTATTTTTGTTTTTGTTGAATTTATTTTTGAATCCTCGATATTTATATTTTTAAAACTGAATTTATTTTGCTTTTTGGCAAAAAATTTGCTTTCTTCATCATTTTTAAGTTTTATACTTATATCAAAATTGAAACTACCATCAGAATTTTTTTCAACATTTTCGATTGTCAATTCATTTTTAGAAATTTCCTCGTCCTCAGCTAATATTATTTTTAACAAATCAGACTTCATTTCTGGGGTGATTTCTAAAATTTCATTATTTGTCGCGCTTTCAGATTCTGAATTGTTATTATTTTTAAAATTCAGAGAATTTTTAGTGATTTTTTTCTGTTTAATTGCCAAAATAATTCTATTTTTAATTAAATAATTTATATCAAATCGTGTATTAATTTTTTGAAGCGTTTGCTTTTTAACTAAATTTTCGATAAAATTGCGTCATTGGAGTAAAATCTGTTCATATGAGAGGTTTTTAATTTCTTTTCATGTCATTTTTTTATATAACAGATTTTGAGATAAGATTTGCCCTGGTTTTGATTCTCAAAACGGAATAATTGATTTATTTGGGAAAACATCACTAAAAAGTTGCGCGCTTGCATTTTCTCCTATTGAGACAATTTTATATGAAGAAAGCCCTTTGTCAAATTGGGAACTAAAAAGTCAAATTCCTGAATTTGAAAAGTATTTATTGGTGCTGTTTGTAATATTAAATTTTTCGGATTTGTGGTTTTTTGCACCTAAAATTTCGAATTTTTCTTTATTATTAGAATCAACTTGATATCTATATGAAAAAACTTTCTCATTTTTAATTGATGAATTTAAAGTTATGTTTGCGCCTTTTCCACTAACACTCGCCTCAGCAATAAAGCCAAAATCACTAATTGGTTTTACGTTTTGTTGAAAAATTTCGCTAGGAAGTTGCGCAAAATTACTGTTTTCTGGCAGGGAGTCTAAGTTATTACCAGTTAAAACTCAGACAATTTGTTTTTTTGTGCCTGTTTCTTTATCTATTAACGGATCAAATTTTGGATTTTTTGCTTTACTACCAAAATTATCATAAATTATGGTTCCCGATGTATCTTTTAAATATGGTTCAATTAATTTTTGCTGCTCTTCATTATTCTGTGGATCTCATGCAAATCATTTAATATCCATCACTGAATTCGCTGCTTTAATTACAAATTCAATTTCATATAGAGCAATTAATTTGGAATTATCTTGTGTTTTATTGCTTTTTTCAAATTTTTTGATTTCGATTTTATACTGATTTATTGCGCTTTTTTTATTTTTCTGGTCAAGTCTTAAATCATCAAGTTCATAATTAAAATTCCGATCTAAGACATCAATTGGTTTTCCATTTACATAAAGAATTTCATTTTCATTTTCCTCAGCAAAGAAATTTAGCCTAATTTTATCGTGATATTCCCATTTTCCGCCATAGATATAGTCAAAATTTTCTTTTTTTTCTTTATTTTTACCAGCTTTTATTTTAATAGGTTCATCGGTTTTTGCCTTGTAATCTTTTTGATCGTAAATTTTCCCAGGTATTATTGTTAACCTTTTTCAAAACTGCCCTTGATTATAACTTTTTTCTGTAGAAAAATTAAGCCTAACGTTATTATTTAGTGCAAAATTATAGTAATTTTTATCTTCAGGATGTTGAAAATTTAAGAAAAACTCAATTTTAGTGTGGCTTTTTAAATCAAATTTTAATGATGCATTGTATTTTGGGCCATTTTTAAATAATAATTTAGATAATTTATCTACTTTTTCGTTAAGTTTCTCAAGCATTTCTGATGTTGGACTTAATGCAAAATTGCGTATTTCATCCTCTTTTTCATTTTTTTGATTATCAAGTAAAACAATTTTATTATTATTAATAACTTTAGTATTAAAGCTTTTCTTTAAATCCTCTAAATATTTTGTAAGTTTGCTGTTTAATTTTAAAATAGGTTTTTGATAATTGTAGTTAAACTGCAAATTTATTGTAAAATTTTTGATTTTATCTTCTGTAATTTCAAACCCAATCCGATAAATTATGTTTAATATTCTAAAATTGTTTATTTTTAAATTTTTTTCAAGGTTATTGATTTTTTCTTTGACATGTTTATTTAAATTTTTTGCGACATTAAAACTAGTATTTTTATTTAAACTATGTTTATCCGAGGTGATTATTAATGAGATTTGATCAAAAATTGACTTATCATATTCACCATAAACTCTGAAAATTGTTTCTTTTTTTCAATGCCTAAACTTACTTTCATCTAAAAAAAATTGTCAGTTTTTGCAATTCTCTAAATTCTCGCAATATTCAAAAGCAAAATTACTCCTGTTAACTTCAGGCCTTGACCCAGGTGGATAAACTTTGTTTTTTATTTTCTTATCAAACCAGTATGTTCCAAGTCTGCGAATTTCTTTATTTTGCGTATGGTCTTTATTATTTTTTCATTCAAAAAAAACAGAATCTGCTTGCCTTTCAACTTCAAAGTTTTTAACAGCTCATGTAAAATTTGCAGCATAAATTTCCATTGGTTGACTTTTTGATTTATTGATTTCAAAATAATCAACATTCTGATAACTGAGAGCTAAAAAAGGCAACGGAATTATTGATGTTATTAAAAAAATTGGTAATTTTTTGCTCATTAATTTTCCTCCATTTTTGACTTATCACCCTTGTCAAAAAATAATTTTTTTTCGTTTTTATTAAAATAGCCAGAACAGATATAACGATCATTTAGGTTTACCGAAAAAATAAATTCGCCAATCTGTGCAAGCGCAATAAATTTTTTTTCTTCTTTTGTAAGACCACCTGATGAAGAAAAAAGTTTGTCGACTTTTTCAATATCATTACTTTTTAAGTTAAAAAAGAAAGCATACTGACAATTTTCAATAATTGCTTCCGATTTTCTTGCGGCTTCGCCGCTAATTGCAAAATCACTAGGATTTTGTGTTGCAATTATTAAAGAACCATTATATTTACGAATTGTTTTTGCGATTTTAAAAAGAAAATCAAGCGCAATTGTATTTGATTCATCAATAAAACGGTGAGCTTCATCTACAATTAATACAATTTTTTGGTTTTTATAAAAGTTAGTAGCAATTTTCCCCTCAATAAATGATAAAACAAGAAAAAAAGCTGATTGATAAATACGTTTTTCAAGGTGCATCAAAGTTGATACGTTGAAAATTACAAGTCCATGTGCAATATCTAAATTTGTACTATGACCATTAAACAACCGATTTAATTTACCATATTCATTAAATTCATAACTTAAAGTTGATAAAACGATTGTTTTTTCAAAATCAGTTATATAGTTAAAATTCATATTATCAAACTGGGAAATTAAATCCTTAATAGTTGGAAATTTATCTGGTTCTAAAAGGCAGACATCATCAAAAAGTGTATAAAAATCGCGATTTTTATACATTTCGTTAATGGCTTCGATAATTGCCATTAACATTTTATGGTCTAAATTTGGTAGCAAAATTCCAAAAAATTTTTCTAAATTTTGCAAATGTAACGCAATCGTTTCAACGTTATTAAAATTTTCACTTTGCTTTTGTTTTGATTGGGGATTGAAAACCTTCTGAATTTGCAGCGGGTTAAAAATCGTTAAAATACCGCCGCCAAAATTAATGCTGTTTGCACCCAAATTATCGCCTATTTTTCAATATTCATTTTGGGGATCCAAAACTATTACAGAATTGCCGATTGCTTTATTATAAGTTAGTAATTTTTTAGTCATTGTCGATTTGCCAGCGCCAGATGTTCCTAAAATAAAACAATTCGAATTTTTTCGGTCTTGATCTTGCAAAAAAAGATCAAAGAAAACTGGAGTATAATCAGTTTTGCTAATGCCAATTATATTATAATTTCCATCATTAAAATTTCTTGATGTAAATGGTATTCCAAAAGCAATATTACTAGCTGGCATTTCAATTTCTTCTTTTAAAAAGTTGCTAAAACGAAAGAAAAGTGAAGCAAAACCTTGTAATTGTCGATATTTTAAAGGGTTGATTGTACCGCCGATGTTTCGAAGGTTATTACGATTTTGACTTTCAATTTCCTTTAGTTCAATTTTTGTTGCCGCTGTATTTAAAAAGATAAAAGTTGAATAAAAAATTTCTTCCCGTGATGAAGCAGCAATATTGATTATTTCCTCAAGTGCCGCACGTTCTGTTGCGGTTTTTGTTTTATGAACAAGATTACGCTGATCATTTAAATTATATTCTAAATTTTTTGCCCCTTTATTGAAACTGCTTTCTTTTTCTGTGGTCGTTAGACGATTTAAATGCCAAACAACGCTGCTGTTTGTTGAAAAAAGTTGTGCAGCCCAACCAAGTGGCAAGTTAAACGGATATTCATTAATAGTTTGAACCGAAAAATAAACATCATTAATTTTGAAATATTCAGGATGCCACTCAATTTTATTTTGGGCTAAATATTTGCTAATATCATCGCCGTTTTTAATATTAATAAATTCTTTTTCATTTAAAAAATCGCTAAAATTAATAATCTTTAAATTTAAATCAAGTAAATCTCGAAGCGGGGCTAACCACGTGTGAAATCCAGTTAAAGAAATATTAGCGCGCAAAAGATTCACTTGCTGCAATAAAGAAACATCATTTTTTTCATAAACAATAATAAAATAACGATGATGCAAATAAGTATCAAAGTTTGCAATATCTGTTTTATATTCGCTACATAATTCCTCTCCTAAATTTTTGATACATTCATCTTGATAAGTTAAAAAAAATAATTTATTTTTAGTTAGATCATTTGGATGGGCGATTTTAACAATTGAAATTCGGTTGTTTATTACATTAAAACTCGCTGTTAGCTGTTGAAGAATCTGTTCTATTTTTTCAGCGCCAATACTAAAAATATCTTGTCCTCTAATCTCAATTCCGCCAACAAAACCGCCAGCAACTTTTATAAAATCTTGTTTTGCACGTGTATATGGCAATAAATTTGCTGTATTTGCACTAGTTTTTGAAATTTTTGTATAAATTTTTGGCCGCGAAATATACAAAATTTTGTACCAAAGAATTTTATAACCCTTAAGTCCTCAATTTTTATAATGCTTTATCAAAGGTATAGTAAAAATAAGAAAAAAACTGGCAGAAATTAAAATTTTTCACAAAACAAAAATGTTTTCAGGCAAACCAAAACTGATACTCGCAGATAAGAAAAACGTGAACATAATAATCGGCAAATCAATCAAAGTAATTTTACGAAAAATTTGAATTTGCACATTTTTAATTCTTTTATTTTGTAATTTCATTAATTTTTTTCCGTTTTTTATTTAAGATTTTTGTTTTTATTTGTCTTTTTTAGCAGATATTTCTGGTTTTGTCTCCAAATTTTATGGTTCTATTTGTTTTTTTGAATTAATCGTTTTTTTGGCTATTGGTTTTATGTTTTCGTGGTTATCTTCTATTTTTTTTAAGTTTAGATTTTTACTATGAACATTTAGTTTCAATTCATTTTCTTGAACCCTAGATTTGTCATTTTCCTTGACTTGGGCAACTTGATTTTCGCTAGTTTTTTTCTTTCTTTGACTAGTTTTTTTCTCTTTAGGTTCAACAGTTTTAATTTTTTTGCTTGTTTTTGTTGACTTTTTTGCAGTTTTAATTTCGGATTTTTTTGCCTTTTTAGTAACTTTTTTCACTGTTTTTGCAGTAGTTTCTGATTTTTTTGTTTCTTCAGGTAATTTGCCTCAAAATCATTCTCAAAAACCTTTTTTTTCAGGTTTTTCTTCTTGTGTTTCGGCAATTTCAGTTGGTTTATTTGCTTTTTTTGCTAGATTTTGAGTTTCTGACTCAGTTACAAGGCTTTTTTCAGTATTTTTTTCACTATTTTTGCCATTATTATCATCCACTTTTCCAATAATATTCCCACTTTTATGTGTATTTGTTACCATATCAGTATTTTTTTGTGGGTTTTTTTGTAATTTATCCTCCACATTCTCTTTATTTTCGCTTAAATTTTTGTATGGTAAAAGAAGTGGAGGTTTATTAGAGTTTTCGCTGTTTGCTTTTTGCTTATTGTCAAGTTTTAGTAACTCAACCGAAGCGCCATCTGAGTTAGCTTGTTTCTTGTTTTTTTTAAAAAAGCCACCAATTTTGTCAAAAAATAGTCTTGCTGGGCTTTTTTTTGTATCTATGATTAAAGCTTTTTTTGCTCGTTTTTCCTTAAATTTCTGTGTTGCATGTTTTAAACCTTTATAACCTCAATCCAAAATAGGTCAAGCCGCTGCTGTTGTTTCTGCAATCGCGGGAAGTCTTCAACTATTTAGTTTTGATGAGCCAGGAAAAAACGAATTATCAGTAACATTAAATGGGTTTTTATTTTTATTTTTTTCTAACAAACTACTAACATTAAGTTTATCGCTTTTAAAATTTTGTCCTAAAGCCATTATTCCAGCCGCTCCTGTGGCAGCGACAGCGCCAACCTTTAATACAGATGATGCCAATCTTTGTTGGTGTTCAAGAGCCCCTGCTTGTCCAAATTGTGCTGCAATTTGGCGAGTAAATGATGCAATTGCCAATCCACCACCGATTATAAAAGAAATTCTGAATAAAAATCGGAAAATTTGTGGACTTTTCACTTGGTCTAAATCAATTAAATCAGCAATTTTGTAAGTAGAACCAATTCAAATTAAAAACAAATTAAAACTGACCTGATAGACAATAATTATTGCAAATTGCCCTAAAAAGTTTTTAGTCCAAGATTTTAACCTTCTGCCATCATCCCAAATGCTGCTAATTGCCCAAACAGGCATTGTCAAAAAATTCATAAAAAGTTGCGCCGATGCTGTAAATCATGAAATAAAACTTATTCCTAAAATATAAGCAACAATAATTGATGAAGCAGACAAAGTAATAATTAAACTAATTGCCTCGCCAGATTCCATTGCTGAAAAAGTTGAATAACTAGGTGAACTAAAACTTTCTGAAATCGAGTTTATCTCATCTTCAGGAATTTTATTAGATGCCGATCTTAGCATTACTATAATTAAATTTTGTTCCCCGCGAATATAATCATTAATTAAAAAAAGGGTTGACTGAATTGTAACAAGCAAAACAAAAAAAATAATTGGGAAAAGAAAAATGAAAGCAAACGAACCAAAGCCAACTTTCCCCATTGCGATAATTTCACTATCTGCTGATCTTTTGCGAATAATTAAAAATTTAATATACCGTAAAATAAAAACAATAAAACCCATCGAAATTGAAGTGATTGCAAAAATTCAAAAACCGACTGGCAAATTTTCAAATGAAAAACTTTTTTTTTGAAAAAGCGCATTTACAATTACATTAATTCCGATTTGATCAAAAATAAAATTAAAAAATGCAATAACAGATAATGGTAAATAAACTAAAAAATATCAACCTAAAGTAAAAAAAGGATAAGTAATTAAACTGATTAGTCCATTAAAAAGCCAACCAAACATTAACCACTTGCCCCACCGGATGCCGCCGAACTTGCAACAGAAATTATCACTGTTGAAAGCCCAAGTGCAACTAAAATAATAACAAATCCAATTGAAGACCAAATTAGCGCTTTTTTTCATTTATCTCGCTTTTCAAGCTCATGAGAAATTGCTAACATTGTTGCAAAAAAAACAACTGATGCAACAAGTATACCCGCAGCTATTGGCATTCCAATTTGTGTTAAATACTTTATTCATTTTTGCAAAGTAGTAGCCAATGTCGAAAGTTCGGTCCCAACTTTTAAATCATTAAACAAACTTAAAATATACATTATTCTCCTCTAGATCCGCTTTCATAATAGATATCTTTGATTTCGGTAATCCAATTTGCACCTTGGTAAATTAAATCAGAACAACCTTTATAATCAAGCGCATCTTCATCATTTTTGTCAAAAAAACAATAAATTTCCTTACCAAAATCAAGAAAATAGTTAACTAAATTTTGTGAGCCACCTGTTTGCCGGATTGAATAGATAACTAAAAAATTAGCAAGTCCGGCAACTAAACGGTTACGTTCGATTAATCGTTGTCTGTTTATTTTTGTATCACTTGGGTACTCAGAAATAAACAAAACATTTTTATAGTCTAAAAAATCATCAAAGAGTCAAGGGTTTCGGACTCCGTTTGCCGAAATTGCAATAATTGGCGCATCATTTAAACGAAAATATTCCATTACTTTTTGCTCAACACCTTTATACCCGTTTGTAACTAAAATATGTCGCTTAATAACCTCGTCTAGTGAACGGTTAAAAAATTCTTGAATTTTTGAGTTATATTTTTCGCCTATAAGTGAACTTTTGGGCATTTTATTGTTAAGAAATTCAATATTACCTCGATAAAATAAAACATAAGGCGGATCTTTAAGCATTTGAAAAGACTCAGGATAATTTTCATCAACTATAGTAATTGCATTAATTTTTCCAGAATCAAGTTTTTTCTGAATCTCAAAAAGCTCTTCTTTTGTTATTTTCTCTTCTATTTGAACAGCTTTTTGAATTAATTTATAATCCCCCTTATATTTAATTGCGTAATGAATTAGCTTATTCTTCATTTGCCTTCCTTTCAGTTATAAATTAAGAAAATTTAGAATTTATTACATAAAAAAAACTTTTTAAAGTAAAAGTTTTTTTATTGTATTTTTTTGAGTTAAAATTTAGAAATTTTCTTAATTTTAAATTTAGACTTTGCCTGAAAACAAAATTGCATATTTTGTTCTTTTTACTGATAAAAAATTAATAAAAAAATAAATAAAAACCATTAATTATGGTAGAATGTTTTTGTTTATTAGTTTTTATAACAAAAATCAAAAAGAATATTAAATACAAAATAAAAGTAGCGAGGTTGGTTATGTCAAAAATTACAAAAATTTTTGCAAGAGAAATTCTAGACTCACGCGGAAATCCGACTATTCAAGTTGAAGTTTATACTTTAGCAGGCGGGTTTGGAACAGCAATTGTGCCATCAGGAGCATCAACTGGTTCAAAAGAAGCGCTTGAATTACGTGATGGAAACACAAAATACGCGGATAATTGGTATGGACAAAAAGGGGTGATGACTGCTGTTGATAATGTAAATAATATAATTGCACCTAAAATTATTGGTTTTTGTGTTAAAAACCAAAGACTAATCGATCAAAAAATGATCGAATTAGACGGTACGCCAAACAAAGAAAAACTGGGCGCTAATGCAATTTTAGGGGTTTCACTTGCAGTTGCAAAAGCTGCAGCAAATGAATTAAGATTACCGCTTTTTAGATATTTAGGGGGGCCAAACCCAACTTTAATGCCAGTGCCGATGCTTAATATAATAAATGGTGGTGAGCATGCATCAAATACACTTGATTTTCAAGAATTTATGATAATGCCACTCGGATTTTCCACTTTTAGAAAAGCATTACAAGCTGCTAACAAAATTTTTCACAATCTTGCAAAATTGCTTAAAAAAGCCGGCTATGGAACTCAAGTAGGAGACGAGGGCGGATTTGCCCCAAATTTAAATTCGCATGAACAGGCGCTTGATTTTTTAGTTAAAGCAATTAAAGAATCTGGACTTAACCCTGCAATTGAAGGTGAAAATGCTATAGCAATTGCAATTGATGCTGCTGCCTCTGAATTTTATAATGGTGAAAAATACGTATTTAAGAAATTAAAAACTGCGCTTTCAAATAAATCTGATACTGAAAAAAACCAGAAATTTGAATTTAGTTCAACAGAATTACTTGATTATTATGAACGTCTTTTTACAAAATATCCAATAATTTCTGTTGAGGATGGCTTTGCCGAATCTGACTGACAAGGATTTGTTGCTTTTACTGAAAGATTTGGAAAAACCCACCAAATTGTCGGCGATGATTTAACAGTTACCAATGTTAAAATTTTAAAAGAAGCTATAAAATCAAAGGCAATAAACTCAATTTTGATTAAATTAAACCAAATTGGAACTTTAAGCGAAACTCTTGATGCAATTCAACTAGCACAAAAATCAGGAATGACGGCGGTTATCTCTCATCGTTCCGGAGAATCCGAAGATACAACAATCGCTGATCTTGCGGTTGCCATATCCGCTGGGCAAATCAAAACAGGCTCACTTTCGCGAACAGACCGGATTGCTAAATACAACCGCCTTTTAATAATTGAAGAATATCTAAACTCTTTTTCAAAGAGCGAGTATATTGGAAAAGGTGTTTTTTATAATCTAAAAAATAATTAATAGTATGAATATTCGTTTAATTTTGAATAATAAATCTTTTGTTGAAAAAAAACTTGCAGATCGTGGTTTTGATATTTCAATTATTAACAAATTATACGAAAAAGGTGTAAAAAAAAACATTTTACGCCAGAAAATTGACAAACTTTTAGCAATAAAAAACCAAATTAGTAAAGAAATAGGTGCATATTCACGTTTGCAAAAAGATGCAAGCTCACTTAGAAAACAAGTTAATGATATTAAAAAAAAAACGTTTGAACTTGAAAATGAATGAACTGAGTTAGATATATGAATTAATCAAAAAATTCTGGAAATTCCGAATCTGCCCGATGATTCTGTTCCTTTTGGCACTTCAGAATTGGATAATCAAGTGATTTCCCATTGAGGTTTTCCAAAAAAATTTGACACTAGATGCAAACCACACTACGAATTTGGTGTTTTTAAGGAAATTTTAGATTTTAAAAGAGCTGTTAAAATTTCCGGGAACCGTTTTATTATTTATAAAAATCTTGGGGCTAAATTAGTTAGGGCCCTAATCGCTTTCATGCTTGATACCCATACTGCTACCGGCTATCAGGAAATCATCCCAAATACGCTAATTCTTTCCGATTCCCTTTATGGGGCAGGGCAACTTCCTAAATTTAAAAACGATTTATACTCTTTAAATGACTCTAATCTTTATTTAATTCCTACTGCTGAAGTTCCGCTTATAAATTACTTTCGCAATGAAATTATCGATCTTTCAAAACCAATTTCACTTGTTGGTTATAGCAAATGTTATCGCTCAGAAGCGGGAAGCGGCGGCAAGGACACAAAAGGTTTAATTAGGTTACACGAATTTCATAAGGTTGAGCTCATAAAAATTACAAACGAAAATGATGCAATGACCGAATTTGAAAAAGTTGTCCGCGATGCTTCTAACATTCTTAAATTACTCGAAATCCCTTATCGCAAGGTGCTTTTATCAACAGGTGATCTAGGTTTTTCAGCAAAAAAAACAATCGATTTAGAAGCCTGATTACCTTCTGAGAACACATACCGCGAAGTTGCCTCGATTAGTTATTGCGGCGATTTTCAAGGAATAAGAGCAAAAATTCGCTACCGCGATAATAAAAATAATAGCTATGCTCATACAATTAACGGCTCTGGATTAGCAATTGATCGTATTGTTGCGATTTTATTAGAACAATTCCAAAACCCAGATGGCAGTTGAAATGTTCCAGAGGTTTTAGAACCTTACTTCCGTTAGCTTTTGCCTTAATTTATTTTATAAGTCTAAGTGGTTATAGCATTTCTTTTTTTTTTTTTTTTTTAAAAAAAAAAAAAAAAAAATCAAAAATGAGGTGTAAACGATGAAATTATTAGTTATTTTGCTTGATAAATTTCAGGATATCGAACTTACAACTTTTATTTCCTTAATAAAAAAAGCCGATATTTTCAACCAAATAGAATTTTTTAACCCAGAAAATAAACTAGTAACAGGACAATTTGGCATTGCGCAAATTCAAGGACAAAATCACTGAAAATCTGGAGACTTTGACGCAATTTTTATTCCAGGTGGTTTTGCAGCGCAATTACTGAGAAAATGCAAAAAATCCGCTGAACTCATACGGGAATTTTTTGCAAAAAACAAGTATGTTTTTGCCATTTGTGATGCGCCAAATGCAATTTATGAACTAAATTTAGCAAAAAATTACCTTTTTAGCTCCTACCCAAACGAAAATAATATAAAAATTAGACAAAGACAAGAGACAGCGACCACTATTGACAAAAATTATATATCAGCAAGAAATGCGGCAAGCTCAGCTGATTTAGCTTTTGCGGTGATTGAAAATTTAGGTTCAAAAGAAGTGGCAGAAAAAATTAAAAACGGATTCTACGCTTAAGTTTATAGTATTTTTTCAATTTCAGCATTAACTTCTTCGCTTTTTTCAAAAAAAATTGCATGGCCTGTGTTTTCTAATTTTATAATTTTTTGTCCAAAAATTATTGCAACTTTTTCCAAGCTTTTCAATGAAACAAAATTGTCTTTAACTCCAGCAATTAAAAGATAGTTGTTTTTTTGCTTATAAAGCGGCAAAAGCACATTTTTATGTCAATTTAGATTAAGAATTTGGTTAAAGACAATATTTGAAAAAACCCCTTCTTTTTTTTCTACAGCTCTAAAAAATTTAGTTGCATTTTCCGCTAAATTATTTTTATAGCCAAATTTGTTTTCATAAACAAGATTTGCAAGTGAGTTTTTTGCTTGTTCTAAGTTTTTTGGCAACAGTCACAACCCTAATTTTTTCAGCTCATTTTCTAAATCATGTTCAAAAATATAAGGATTTAATGGAGCAACCAAAACCGCTTTTTTAGCTAATTTTTCTTTAAAAACATCCAATGCAATTGTTGCTCCAAGCGAGTGACCAACGACAATTTCAATCTTCAAATTTAAGGTTTTTATAAATTCCCTTGCAATTTTCTGGTAATATTCAACACTTATATCACCATTACTTGTGCTTTGGCCACAACCAGGAAAATCAAAAGTTATAATATCATATTTGCGGTATTTATTTTTTCTAAGCTGAAAAATAAAGTTATGACTTGAGTTAAAACCATGTAAAAAAAGAACTTTTGGCCTATTATTTTCTTCTAAAAAGTAGAAAATTTCTTCATTTTTGACCTGGATTTTTTTATTGGCTTGCATTTATTTTTTAATTACCAAAAATTGTATCTAAAATTTCATTAAGTGGAATTAATCCAAAATATTCTTCTAAATTATCTATATTTCCCAACTCTTTTTCGAGACTGTTGCGGCTAAATTCTTTGCTTTCAAGAATAACCTGAATTTCCTCAATTGATCGTTTCGACAAAAAATCACCCTCAAATTTAATTTTTGTAATTAAATTTTTTTCTATATTTGCAAGCACTTTTAAAATCCCCGCGCTAGTTCGCTTTGTATTTTCATAACTAAAAAAAGGATTTGTACCAAAAACTCAATTTTTAGATTTTCTAAATTCACTTATCTGGTGAAAATTTTCCTGATTTGAAATTCCATTTTCAAAATAATTTTCAACATCATCTGATTTTGTTTTGTATTTTTTTTCGAAAAACGAAATTAGTCGAAAAATAAATTCATTATCATCGATTTGTTCTTCCATTTCGTGAAGAATATTTGTTACTCGTTGTCGCACAGATTTAATCCCTTTTGATTCAATTTTAAGTTTGTTAGGTTTTAAAACTTGTGCTAATTTGGCTAAATTAGCATTAAACAAAATTGTTCCATGATGAACAATTTTATCCTTGTAAATTATTTGCGCGTTTCCGGAAACTTTTGCTCCATTAACAATTAAATCGTTTCTGCCTTTAAATTCTGCTTTTAAACCTAGTAATCTAAAAAATTCAATTATTGGTTCTAAAAATTTTTGATAACTATGGTTCTGTTTTCCAGTTATAAAAGAAAAATTAATATTGCCTAAATCATGATAAACAGCTCCTCCCCCTGAAAGTCTACGGTAAATTTCAATATTTTCTTTTTTAACTTCCTCAAGTTTGATTTCTTCATAAATATTCTGATTTCTACCAATAATTATTGCGTTTTTATGTTGATATAAATACAGAATATCATCGTGATTTTGCTCATCTTTTAGGATAATTTCTTCACAAACTAGCGTATAAAAAGGACTTTTATTCTTAGTGGTGTAAATTTTCATACTTTCTCCAAATTTTAGTTATATATCAAATCAAAAGTGGTAATTAGTTTGAATTTTGATTTAAAATCAATAAGATTTTCGCCTAAATTTAAATTTTGTAAGTTAAAAATTTGCACTTTTTCATAATCTCAACGCAATGCATAGCCATTTTTTGACAAAAAAAAGATCAACTCTTCAACAAATCAAAAAAAATACTTTGAATTATAGTCTAATTTAGCATCGACTCCTTCTATTGATATTTTTAATTCGCGAAAGTGGTAATCCAAAATCCGAAATTCAAAGGATAATTTTAAATAAATACTAGATTTTTTTTGCAGTTCACTTTTTCCATTATGAAGTAAGTTGGACATAATTTATTTCCTTATGGATGCATAAGATTAGTGATTTTTTTTGTTTTATTTATAATTTATAATTATAAACTATTAAAGAATTAATTTCTTAACTATATAAACTTATTTTTAAGGACTTCTATGGAAATGAAAAAAAATTATGTTGCTTGGTATCGAAAATATCGGCCACAAAAATTTTCTGATATTGTTGGGCAAAAATTTTTGCTAGAAAGTTTAAAAAACATCATAAAATCAAATAAGTTTTTTCACGCTTATCTATTTTCAGGGCCGCGCGGAACTGGCAAAACATCCGTTGCAAAAATTTTTGCTAATGCAATAAACTGCACTCATCGGCAAAATTCTATCGATGCTTGTAAAAATTGTATTGCGAATCTAAACAATTCTCTTGATATTATCGAAATGGATGCAGCATCCCACAATGGAGTTAAAGAAATTAGAGAAATTATTGAAAATTTAATTAATCTTCCTCAAGTTAGCCCTTATAAAATTTACATTCTAGATGAGGTTCATATGCTTTCAAACCCAGCTTTTAATGCTTTTTTAAAAACCTTAGAAGAACCACCAAAACATATGATTTTCATTTTAGCAACAACTGAAGTACACAAAATTCCTCTTACAATTCTTTCGCGGGTTCAGCGTTATAATTTTCTTGGATTAGGCGAGAAAGAAATTTGTAATCAATTAAAATTTATTCTTGAAAAAGAAAAAATAAAGTATGAAAAAGAAGCCTTAAAATCAATCTTTTTGTTAAGTCAAAGCAGTCTTCGCGATGCAATTTCAATTTTAGAACAGGTTATAACTTTTGGAAATGGGGTTTTAAACCAAAAAAATATTATTGAACTTTTTGGTTTAGTAAATAAGGAAATTCTTGTTAATTTTGTTAATGCGCTTTTTTTGAATGATTCTAAAATTTCTTTCGAAATTTTAGAACAAATTTCACTGCAAAGCAAAAATTTTCGTTTATTTTTAGAATCTTTAATCAACCTAGTAAAAGAATGAATTATTTGGCAAAATACTAAAACAGAAGAGCTGCTTGAATTTTATAACATTATTGATCTAAATAATTTGAAAATTAGCTATGATTTTGCATTTAAATTTCTAGAAATAGCTTTTTCTAGTCTAAAAGATATTAATTTTGGAGAATTCCAATATTTAACTCTTGAAATTTTCGTTATGCGCATTTTAGCACAAAACAACGATATAATTAAAAAATTAAATAATCTTTCATCAGAAAATTTGAGCAAAAATAAAATAGAAATTATAAAAAAAACGCAAAAAAATGATGCAAAAAATCACTTTAGTAATTTTCAGAAAACTAAAGAACTAATAGAAAAATCTGAAAAATTTGAATCAAAAGATTTAGAATTTGATACTTCCCTTAAAAATCAAGAAAGTTATTCATCAATTCCTAATCCCAAGTTAGACCAAAATTTAAAAAAAAACTCTATAAATATCAACGTTTTTTCTAAATCAAGTGTTGAATTTAAAGAACCAAATAGAATAAATACTGAATTTATAAGCTCTGCAAACCAAACCACAGACAAAAAAAATATAAGAAATTCAGAAACATTTTATGCAAATAGCAACTTAGAATCTGAAAATAAAATCGAATTTTCTTCTTCATCTTTAGAACAAGAAAATTCTGAAAAAGAAGTTAATGTTAATAATACCGAAAAAATATATGATGATACTTTTACTTTCCAAACCAAAAATAATGAAAAGTCTAATCAATTTTTAAATAATTCAGATAAGAGTAACGATAATTTATTTAATTTTAATTTAGAGACTAATTTCGACAATAATACAAGCAAATTCATTAAAGAACCAAATTTAAAAGACTATTTGAGCGCTGAGGAAGCCTTAAATTTTATGTTATTAGGTAAGGATTTCTATAAACAAGACCCTTCAACTTATAATAATTTAACCCTAAATTGAGACAAAAATTTACCGTTTTTTGAATATAATGATGAACTTTTAGACATTGTTAACGTTCTAAAATATGCTGAAATTATTTCATTAGGACCAAATTTTGTTTGTTTTATTGCAAAAAACGATGAATATGAAGATTTATTAATTGAAACTATAAAAGAAAACAGGCATGTTAACGAATTATTATCGCAAATTTTTAACTGTGAAATGCATGCAGTCGCATTTAGCAAAAAACTTGTTAACGAAACTAAAATTATGTTTAACGAATTTAAGTCTCAAGGTAAAAAAATTACCACAAAACCGTTTAAACCCCCAAAACAAAAAAGTATTTCCAAGACTGATTTAGAAAAACTTTTTTTTGATAAATAAAATTTTTAAATAAATTTATATAATTTAGTTTAAAATTTTTTTAATTTCTTGAAAGGATAAATTATGAATTTTCAAAAATTATTAAAGCAAGCTCAAAAAATACAAAAAGACCAAAAAACTAAAAAAGAAGCGCTTGACAAAATAGATTTTGATTTTGAAAATCAAGGAATTTCACTAACCATTTCTGGAGACTTTGAACTAAAAAAATTAAAAATTTCCTCTATTTTAATAGACAAAGATGACATTGAAACATTAGAAGATTTGCTTTCGATTACATTAAATCAAGCATTATTAAGAATTAAAGAAGAAAACGAAAAAATTAAAGATTATCCTAGTCAAATTTAATTATGATAAAAGAAACATTTGAAAAACTTGCAGAAAATTTAAAGCAAATTCCGGAAATATCAAAAAAACAGGCAATGAAAATTTTGTATTATCTTGTTGATACACCAATTACAAAGATTGAAAATTTTGTTAACAAAATTTATGAATTAAAAAAAAATATTAAATATTGCGAAAAGTGTGGATATTTAAATACAAACCCTGTTTGCGAAATATGCCTAGATTTTCAACGTTCTTTTAAAATTTTAGTAGTTGAAAATTACGATATGGTAACAAAATTTGAAGAATCAGGAAAATACGATATTAAAAAATTAGAAACATGTGATTCACAAATTGAAAAAATTGCTGATTTAGCAACGGGTAAATGCGAAATAATTCTTGGTTTTTCCTCAACAATGGAAGGTTGGATTATTGCAAATTATATAACAAAATCAAAGTTTTTAGCCAATCTTAAAATTACTCGCCTTGCAACTGGGATTCCATTTGGCGCCACAATTGATTATATCGATAGCATTACTTTAGAACAAACTCTTAAAAACCGCCAAGAAATGGAAAAATAGGTATGTTTATTAGTTTTGAAGGTATTGATGCAAGTGGAAAATCAACTGTTATTAAATTATTTGCAAAATATTTAAAAATTAAATTTCCAGAAAAAGAAATTATAACAACCTTTGAGCCTGGTGGCAGTAATTTAAAAGAAGCATTAAAAATCCGTGAAATTTTGTTAGACAAAAATAATCAAATTAGTCCTTATGTCGAGATGCTTTTATTTGCAACTTCAAGGCGAATTCATCTTGAAAAATTGATATGACCGGCAATAAAATCAGGAAAAATTGTCCTTTGTGATCGTTATATTGATTCTTCTATTGCATATCAAGGTTTTGGAAACGAGCTTGGTGTTGACTTGGTTAGTAATTTAAATCGTTTAATTTCTGAAAATACATTTCCAGATTTAACATTTTTTTTAGATATTAAAATTGCAAAATCCTTTGAAAGAATGGGCATTTTTCGAGGGGATAGACGTGACCGACTTGAAAATCGAGGTGAAGAATTTTATAAAAAAGTAATTGAAGGTTATAAATTTTTAGAAAAAAACAATAAAAACTTTTTTAAAATTGATGGAAACGGAAGTTACGATGATGTTTTAATGGTTATAATTAAACTTTTTGAGAAATATTATGCTAATTGACAAAAATAATTGAACAACTTTTCTTAATAATTTAGATAAAATCGAACAAGCTCCTCATGCCATTTTATTAATTTCAAATTATACAAATTTGTTAGAAAATAAAATTAAGGAATTTTTAAATAATTTTAATCATAAATATGAAATTTTTTTATATGATATTTTAGATAAAAATCTTTCAAAACAGGAATTTATACAGGAGGTTAATAAATTATATTTTAGCAGTTTTAGCAACTATCAAACAAAAATTTTTATACTAAAAAATATTGAAAACGCACATATATCATTATTAAATGCATTTTTAAAAATTCTTGAAGATCCGCCTAATTCAACTTATTTTTTATTAACAACAAAGTCTCAAAATTTAATCATATCAACTGTTGTTTCTCGTTGTCAAGTTTTTTGATTTAATGAATTTGACCAACAAAAAGATATTAAAAAAAAATTAGACAAATGAAAAAAAAGTCATTATAACTTGGTTTATTCAAAAATTTTTCCAAATTTTGAAATAGCAGTTAATGCTATTGAAAATGTTTCAGACGAGGATCTAAAAAAACTTGAATCTTTTTTTCATGATCTAATTAAAAATAAAACAAAATTTTTAATATTTCTGAACAAAACTCTAACAAAAGAAAACGCATTTGTTTTCATTAAAATTTTATTATTTTATTTTAAATCGATTTTTTTAGATAATATGAAAAAAAATCTTAACTATTCAAAAAAAAATAAATTTCCGGTATTAAATTTTAAAAAAATTACTAATATATTACAAACCGCACATAAATTTTTATCATCATTAAATTCGAACGAAAATTTTAATGTTCAAAAATCCGCATTTTTGGTGCGTATGAATATTATTTTGTCCTAAAAACAACTATGAAAATCACTGTTTTAGCAACGCCAATCGGAAATTTAAAGGATATTAGTCTTCGCGGAATTGACGCCTTGCGAGATGCAGATTTAATTTTATGTGAAGATTCGCGAGTTTCTAGAAAGTTGTTAAATTTTTTAGAAATTTACGATAAGCAATTAATTTCATATCACAAATTTAATGAAAAACTCATAATTTCGAAAATTTCAAAATTAATTTTTTCCCAAAAAAATATCTTATTAATTTCCGATGCCGGCTCTCCATTAATTAGCGATCCAGGACAGTTTTTAATAAAATGAGCTCATAATAACAAAATCGAAGTTGACTTTTTGCCTGGAGCGTGTGCATTTGTAAGCGCTTTTGTTCTTTCAGGATTTGATTCCCCGCTAGTTTTTATGGGTTTTTTTAATTCTAAAAAACAACAAATTATTAAACAAATAACTAATTTTAAAGAAGGTTTTAGTTATATTTTTTATATTTCGCCCTATAAATTAATTTATGTTCTCGAAGTAATTAAACAAATCTATGAAAAAAATATAGAAATATTTTTGGTAAAAGAAATGACAAAAATTCATCAAAAATATTTTTTTGGCACACCTATTGAAATTATAAATCAAGTAAAAAATTCTTTAAAGGGCGAATTTACCATGGTTTTAAAATTAATCAAATCTGAAAAGAATAAAAAAAAGCAAAATAAATACCAAAAGTTCGCTAAAATAGTGTAAAATATTATGATAAAATTATTCAAGATTCAAGGAGCTAAAATGATTAGTAATAGCTGTATAACAAAAATTCTTTATAACAGAGAAGAAATTAAATTCCGGATTGCTGAAATCGCTGAATGAATCAATCGAAATTATGCAAATTCAAAAGAAATTGTTTTTATTGGCGTGCTCAAAGGTTCGCTGATTTTTTTAACTGAATTAATTCAAAAAGTTAAAATTGATTCAATGATTGATTTTGTGATTGCCAAATCTTATTTTGGTGGAACTGAATCAACAGGAGAATTAAAAATTATTACTGATATTGATATTAAAATCGAAAATAAAGATGTAATTTTAGTCGACGATATTCTTGATTCAGGAATAACTTTGGCTAAGATTAGAGACCATCTAAAATTAAAAAGTCCTAAATCTTTAAAAGTAATCACTCTCTTTGATAAGAAGTCAAAAAGAAAATATGACATTGATGCTGATGTTTCTGGGTTTGAAGTTCCAGATGCTTTTCTTGTAGGTTATGGTCTTGATTATCAAGATAAATACCGAAATTGACCTTTTGTTGCTATTTTTGACCCTAACAAAGGCGAAAAATAATACTAAAAAATGATAAAAATTTCAAATGTATGCTTTAGCTATACGAATAATTTGGATCAACTAGTTTTAAAAAATATCAATGTTATTTTTGAAAAAGGGAAATATTATGCAATTTTAGGACATAATGGCTCAGGAAAATCTACATTCTCAAAAATTCTTTCAGGAATTTTTAAACCCCAAAAAGGCACAATTGAAGTTGACTCAATTCTGTTAAATAAGGAAAATTTGCCAAAAATAAGGAAAAAGATTGGAATAATTTTCCAAAATCCTGATAATCAATTCGTCGGTGCTACTGTTGAAGACGATATTGCTTTTAGTTTAGAAAATATTAACGAAGACCCTAAAAAAATGCGACAAATAATAATTGATTTAGCTGAAAAAGTGCAAATGCAATCTTATTTAGACCGTGAGCCACAATTTTTATCAGGTGGTCAAAAACAACGAGTGGCTATTGCATCAGTTCTAGCCCTCAACCCTCAAATAATAATTTTTGATGAAATTACTTCAATGCTCGACCCACGCGGAAAAGCTGATGTAATAAAAATTTTAGATAATCTAAGAAATGACAAAGAAAAAACATTAATTTCAATAACTCATAACATGAAAGAAGCAATTTTAGCAGATGAGGTTATAGTTTTTGCAAATGGAGAAATTATTGCCCAAGGTGATCCGAAGTTAATTTTAAATGACAAAAATATAATAAAAAAAGCTAAAATTGACTCCCCTTTTTTTTATAAAATTTCAGAAGGTATTAATTTAATCAACCCGACTTATAACCAAGATGAATTGCTAGATCAGCTATGAAAATTAAAGCATATGAAATTGTAAAAATTTATGATCAAAAATTACCAACAGAATTAAAAGCTCTTGATAAAGTCAGCGTTGAAATTAATCAGGGCGAATTTATTGCTATAATTGGTCAGACTGGTTCTGGTAAGACAACTTTTATTCAACATATGAATGCGCTTTTGTTACCAGACCAAGGGAGAATAGAATATTTTTATTTTGATACGCAAAATCAAGAAAAAAAACTAGTAATAAAAAAACCAAAGTTTTTAAAGTCTAAAATTAAATTTATAAACGAAATTCGCCGTCGTGTTGGTGTTGTTTTTCAGTTTGCCGAATACCAACTTTTTGAACAAACAATCGAAAAGGATATAATTTTTGGCGCCATATCAATGGGAGCATCAAAAGCAGAGGCCAAAAAAAAAGCAATTGAAATGATTGAATTAGTCGGCCTTGATAAAAGTTTTTTAGAAAAATCTCCCTTTGAACTTTCAGGTGGTCAAAAACGACGTGTTGCAATTGCAGGTATTTTAGCAATGGAACCGGATATTATTTTTTTTGACGAACCAACGGCCGGCCTTGATCCTCAAGGCACAGTAAAAATGCTAGAAATTCTTGATGCTTTGCATAAAAAAGGGAAAACAATTATTTTAGCCACCCACGATCTTGATAATGTTCTCGAGTGAACAAAACGTTGCATTTTTTTTAAAGATGGTAAAATTATATACGATGGGCCAACTTATCCGATTTTAGCAAATAATAAATTTTTAATCGAAAATAATATGCTGCCAACTAATTTACTTAATTTTCGTGAAAAATTAATAAAAATTGGCTATCCAATTTCTGATGTTAAATCAGTTGCTGAATTAATCTCGGAAATTAACTTTCTAATAGAAAAGGATAAAAATGCAAATTAGTGTCGCGAAATATGTGCAACAAAATACGATAATTCATAAAATGGATCCGCGGTTAAAAATTGCTTTTAACATTCTTTTTGCTGTGCTTTTTTTTGTAACAACACATTTGGTCACTGTTTTAATTTTACTTTTATCGACATTAGTGTTTTTTTATATTACTACCAAAAAAATTAGACATATTTTCACTTTAATGAAATTACCATTAATAATTTTTATTATTATGCTTATAATTTATGGCTTTATTATTGATCAGAACAATATTAACGCAATTTTAGGAATCGAAAAACTTAATAAATTACCAAAATATCGCGTTTTAGGCCTTAATGAGCAACAGAGTAATGATTTTATTTCTTGATATTTAGTAAAACCAAGCACTATATTTTGAAATATTAAGTTTTCAATCGGCACTGTTAGCATAATTCGCTCGCTTGTTTTGGCTATTAGAATTTATGGGATGATAATTTCAACTACAATTCTTACCTATTCAACCAAACCTTTTTTATTAACTCGCGCAATTGAAGATTTAATTTTACCTTTAAAACTTTTATTTATTCCCACACATATAATTGCCATGATCATTTCAATCGCGATTCGGTTTATTCCCACTTTGTTATTAGAGGCAACACGAATTATGAAAGCACAATCATCTCGCGGCGTTGATTTCAAACATGGAAAAATTAAGGATAAAATTAAGTCATTGATTACATTAATAATTCCGCTTTTTGTACTGGCTTTTTCACGAGCTGAGGATCTTTCAAATGCAATGGATGTTCGAAATTATGATGTTTATGCAAAAAGAAGTCGTTATCGCCGATTAGTTTTTACTAAAATTGATTATTTATTTTTGCTTGTTTTTATAAGTTTAATTACTTTAACTATTTTGATGGAAATAAATATAATTCCAATTTCGCAACTTCCAAAATGATGGTTATATACTAACCAAAAAATTTAAACCATGGAAAATAACAGTAAAATTCGTGCTAAAATTTTTGAACTTAGAAAAAAAATTGAAAATTGAAACCATTGTTATTATCAATTACAAGATCCTGTTGTCGATGATTTAATTTATGATAAAGAGTTAAAGAAACTAATTGCCTTAGAACAAAAATATTATTATTTGTTTAATTTAGAAGAACTAAACAGTTCACCAAGCCAACAAGTGGGAGCAAAAATTACTTCTAAATTTGAAAAAATAAAACATTCTAGCCCAATGTTGTCGTTAAACAAAGCCTATACAAATTCAGAACTGGAAAAATGGGTGCAAAAAGCAACACAAATTTTAGAGAATGTCACCTTTTTTGTTGAGCCTAAAATTGATGGAATTTCTATTTCGCTTTTTTATAAAAATGGAAAGCTAGTTCAGGCGCTAACTCGGGGTGATGGAATGTTTGGCGAAAATGTTTTAATTAATGTTCTTAAAATTAGTGATAAATTTATCCCTAAAAAAATCTCATATTTTGACGATTTAGAAATTCGTGGCGAAATTTATATTAATAATTCCCTATTTTCAAAACTACAATTAGAATCGAAAATGTTTAAAAACCCACGCAATGCAGCAAGTGGAATTTTACGTCGGTATAAAAAAGCGAAAAACAAAAATATAAATTTGGCAGAAAATGAAACCGATTTTAATTATTTAAGCGCTTGCTTTTATGGACTTATGTATCCTGAAAAACATAAAATTAATTCCCAATCCGAGGCAATTGAATTTTTGAAAAAGCTAAATTTTCCAGTAAATAATTTTCAAAAACAACGCAATAATTTAAGTGAAGTTCTTGCTTTTATTAACCAAATAAAGAAAAAACGCAACGCACTCGATTACAATATTGATGGAGTTGTAATTAAAATTAACGAATTTTCAATTTATGATGAATTAGGCTCAACCGTTAAATTTCCTCATAGCGCAATTGCCTTTAAATTTGAAGATGATATTGCAAAAACAATACTTTTAGACATTTTTCCAACTGTTGGTAGAACAGGAAAGATAACTTATAATGCGAAAATTCGACCAACAATACTTGCCGGAACATTGGTCTCATCTGCGGTTTTGCCAAATTATTCTTATATTAAAAATTTAAAATTAAACCTAAATTCAGAAGTTTATGTTAAAAAAGCAGGTGAAATAATTCCACAAATTATTGGTAGTGTTAACGATCATCAAAAAACAAATTTTTCTATAACTGAAAATTGCCCAAAATGTAACTCAAAGTTAGAGTATAGTGATTCTGGGCTTGATCAGTTTTGTTTAAATCGCTTTTGCCCTGAAATTATTTTGCAAAAAATAGTTCATTTTTGTTCAAAAGAAGCATTAAATATTGAAACTTTAGCTAAAAAAAGAATTAAAATTCTTCTGGAAAAAAAGTTAATTTCCAATATTTGTGATATTTTTTATTTAAAGGAAAAACTTGAACTAATTCATTCAGAATTTAAAAATAAAAAATCATCAGACAATATAAAAGAAAATTCACCTTCTTTGCAAATTAGATCGATTATGAAATTGCTAAATGAAATCGAAAAAGCAAAAAACATCGATTTTTATAGACTAATTTTTGGTTTAGGAATAAAAAATGTTGGTTTAAAAGCAGCTAAAATTCTTTCAAAATATGTTAAAAATATTTCGGAATTACAAAATTTAGATTTTAGCTCGCTTAATAATCAACAAGATTTTGGACCAGTAATTATTGAGTCATTAAATAATTATTTTAAAAATTCGGTAAACCTGCAATTATTAAATTGTCTTGAAAAAATCAATTTTAATTTTAATGAAACTTTAATCCTTGATCCTACAAACGCTTGGGCAAGTTTTGCAATTTCAGGAAAATTGAGTAAATCAAGAGGCGAATTTATAAAAATAATCGAAAAATCAGGAGCAATTTTTCACAATTCTATAAGCAAGAAAACTAAATTTTTGCTCCTAGGCGAGGACTCTGGTTCAAAAATTGAAAAAGCTAAAAAAATTGGTGTGAAAATCATTAACGAATCACAGTTTTTGGAGCTAATCAAGCAAAGAAAAAATCCGATTAAATAATTTTTATAATTTTACAAAAAAGAGGAAAAAAGTATAACCATTCTGATTAATAAACGAAAAAATATTAGAAAATTATTCTATATCAGTATCAGATTATATCTTTAAAAAAATTTTGATTATAAATTTATAAATAAATTACTATAAATAAAGGTTTTTAAACATGGCAATTGCTATCATTGCAGAATATAATCCGTTTCATAACGGTCATATCTATCAACTTGAATATACAAAAAAAAATTTCCCCGAAGATAAAATTTATGTTATTTTAAGTGGAAATTTTACTCAAAGAGGAGAAATCAGCCTTGCTGATTTTGAAACAAAAAGCAAAATCGCTCTTAAATATGGGGCTGATTTTATAATTAGGCTTCCATTTAAATTCGCAACTCAGGCAGCGCATATATTTGCAAAAGGCGCTTTAAAAATAATTAACGAGCATAAAATTAATAAAATTATCTTTGGTTCTGAGTCAAATGATGTGGAAAATTTGTATAACCTTGCAAAATTATGAAATGATAATCAGGCTTCATACAACGCTTCTTTAAAATATGCACTTAAATTGGGTTATTCTTTTCCAAAGGCTTCAGCATTTGCGTTAGAAGAAATTACTGGACAAAAAATTGTTCTTCCAAATGACATTCTCGGTTTTGAATATATTAAGCAAATAGTTGCAAATAATTATCCAATTAAGGCATATACTTTGAAAAGAAAAGAAGAATATAGCGAAAAAAATCCTAATTCAAAAGTTGTTTCGGCAACTTATTTACGGCAACTTATTAGTGAGAATAAATCAATTTCTCAATTTTCGCCAATGAAATTTCAACAACCGGTCTGTTCGCTAGCATATTTATACCCTGAATTTCAAAAGATTGTAAGAGAAACTCCCGCAGAAATTCTTGCAAAAACCTGATTAATTAGCGAAGGGATTGAAAATTTATTCAAAAAACATATCGACCAACCCAATTTAGAAAAGTTTTTAAGCGCTGTAAATTCGAAGCGATATACAAATTCGCGAATTAAAAGAGCTATTTTATATATATTATTTAAAATTGAGGACCCAGCTAAATTCGATGAAACTAAAGTTAAACTTGAGTGTTGAAAAAATCAAGAGTATTAGTGCTTTTTTCGTGAATTAGCAAAAATTTTTCAAATTTGGTCAATAAAAATCGGCCCTAAAACTAGCAAAAACAAAATATAATAATTGCTATTTTCTAAAATTAACAAATATGAGGATAGAAAATCTTTTGGTGAAAAAATAACATTAATTCCCGGAACAAGCGAAACAAACAACACTGAAAAAAAACTAGCAAGAAAACCGATGTGTAAAAATTTTAAATCCACTAATTTATAACGAAAAAGCAAATCATTGGTTGTTAAAATATAAGAAAGACTGGCAAGACTAAGACTAATAATTAAAAATGAAATTGTTGATGACGTTGATAGTCAAAAGCTAAAAAGTGCTAAAAAAGTATTAAGAATTGCTCAAAAAACAATCTTTACTACTATTTTTTTTGAAAACAATTGCTGATTTTCTTGCAAAAAATCTTCATTCATTACGTTTTTTTTGATATTTGTAAGACCTAATGCGATTCCACCAAAAGTTTCTGAGACAACGTTTATTCAAAGAATTTGTAGACTAGAAAAAATTTGTTCTTTAAAAATCAAAGTGGCAAAAATTACTGAAAAAAGCATCGAAAAATTAGCCGCTAATAAAAAAACAAAAAGCTGTTTAATATTAGTAACAATATTTCTCCCAGTTTTAATTGCTGAATAAAGACTTTGAAAATTATCATCAACAAGAACAACGTTTGCAACCTGTTTTGAAACTTGCGAACCAGTTATTCCCATGGCAAAACCAACATCCGCTTTTTTTAGTGAAGGGGCATCGTTTACTCCATCGCCTAACATCGCTACAACATGTTTTTTAGCTTGTAAAGCATTTACAATTTCCAATTTATCTTCAGGTTGAGAGCGTGTATAAAGGTGGAATTTTTCGATATTCTCCTTTCAAAAATCATCTTTTCTTCAATCAACACGATCAATAAAAAGGGAATTTTTCTTTAAAATTCCCACACTATTTGCGACGGCTTTTCCTGTTGAAAAACTATCGCCTGTTATCATTATTGTCTGGATTTTAGCTCTAAAAAGCGATTCTACTATTGGTCTTATTTCTTTCCGCGGTGGGTCTTGGAAAGCAACAAGGCCTGAAATGCTAATATTTTCAAGGTATTTTTCAAGATTTTTATCTAAATTTTCAGTGCCTTGAATTTCAGAAAAACCAAAAGCGAAAATTCGATAACCGAATTTCTGTAAGACATTTAATTTTTCCTTTAAATTTTTGTCAATGTTTTTTGCTTTTTGAAAAATAATTTCTGGTGCGCCTTTGATAAATAGAATCTTTTTATTTTCAATTTGATAAAAAGTTGCCGAAAATTTTAACTTCGAACTAAAAGGAATTTTATCTATGAATTTATAGGTTTTTTCTAAATTATGCTTTTCAATTTTATAGTTTTTTGCTTTTTTTAAAATTAATACTTCTTCAGGATCGCCAAAAAATTTTTCAGTTTCAGAATCTAGAAAACTATAAGCACTCGTATTCAAAACTGCTTGATTTCAAAAATCTTCTTCCTTGGTTTGATGATAAAAAACATCAACTATTTTCATTTTGTTTTCGGTGATTGTGCCAGTTTTATCCGAACAGATAATCGAAACTGCACCAAGTGTTTCAATCGTTTTTAAATCTTTTACTATCGCATTATTTTTTGCTAGTTTTTTTACCCCAATAATTAAATTTATAGTTACAAGCGGCACAAGACCCTCAGGCACAAACCCAATTGCAAGTGAAAGCGCAATCACAATCGCTTCTTTAAAATGTGAAAAATCCCCAGACGCAACCAAATAAATATAAATAAAAAAGAAAGCAATTGCCAAGAAGGCGGCAATAAAAGTAATAATTTTTGAAAATTTGGCAATTTTTTTCTGCAAAGGCGATTCTAATTCTTCTGTTTTTGAGACAAGTAATGCAATTTTTCCTAATTTTGTTCTTTGGCCAACAGAAGATACTAAAATTTTTGCGCTGCCGCTAAGGACGCTTGAGCCGCTAAAAACCTGAGATGCTTCATTATCCCAGCTTTGAGTTTTTTCTTTATAAACAGAAATTGACTCCCCAGTTAGAATTGCCTCAGATACAGAAAAATCCTTCATTTCAATTACATAACCATCACCACTAATTAAATCCCCAGCGCTAACTTCGAGAATATCCCCTACTAAAATATCTCTAGAATCCAAGCTTATTTTTTGTCCATTACGAATTATTGTTGAAACTGGAGCATTAAGATTAGAAATTGCTTCAATTGCTTTTTTTGATTTTTCCTCTTGGACTAGCGAAAAAAATACATTAATTGCAATAATAACCGCAACAACTACTGGCTCAAGATAAGAAATTATTTTCGACCAAAAAGGTTGATTATCATCAAAAATAATTGTAATTATAACTGAAATAATAATTACAAAAATTAAAACTAAAGTAAGCGGCTCTTTTAATTGCTTCAAAATACGAAAAAATAAGCCTTTTTCAATCGATTTTGCTAATTTGTTTTCGCCGAAATTAGCAAGGGAAAGTGCAATTTGTTGCTGATTTAATCCTTTTTCCTTATTAACTTGCGCTAAAAAGGGAAGTAGTTCCAAATTTTTTGCCTGATTTTCTTCATTTATTATTTTTTTTGCCATTTTTAGGACCTTTGTATATAAAATTAAGTGTAGAAATTAATCTAAAATAATTTATAATTATAATGTTATTTTAGATTGTAAAATGAAAATTTTAATAGAAAACAAAAAAGCGTATTTTAATTATGAAATTATTGAAAAATTTACGGCCGGAATTGCGCTTCTTGGATGAGAAGTTAAGTCAATTCAAGCTAAAAACATCTCGTTTGTTAATGCTTTTTGCTATTTTAAAGACTCTGAACTTTTTCTTGGAAATGCAAAAATTAGCGGATATAAAGGTTCTCGGGGCCAAACTGATCGAAGTCGTAAACTTTTATTACATAAGCACGAACTAAAAAAAATTTTTAAAGAAAAGCTAACAAAAAAACTAACAATTATCCCGCTTTTTTTCGGGCAAAAAAACAGAAAAATTAAAGTTGAAATTGCTCTTGTCAAAGGTAAGACAAAAATTGACAAGCGCAATCTAATAAAAGAACGCCAACTAAAAAAGGAGGCATCAAAATTCTTAAAAAATTATTATTAATTTTCAATTTTATTCCAGCACTTTTAATTACTAGCTGTTATGAATATTTTTCCTATATTATTAGTGAAAAAAATAACCTAAATGAAGGTATTAGTCCACTTAAAAATTTTCCAGTTTTTGAAAAAAACTCGTTAATAAAAAAAGGGCTAAAATACACAACTTTCATAAAAGATGTCTACGACGGCGATACTTTTACTGATAAAAACAACAGGCACTTTCGACTATTCGGGATTGACACACCAGAATTACAACTTCACCGACCCAATCCAAAAATTAATCCAAAATTAATGAAATTTCATGGTTTGCGCGCAAAAAAAATTCTTCAGGATTTCATTTGAAATCGGTGAATTTCATTTGAAATCGTCAATATTGACAATTATAATCGCATTGTTGTAATTATTGAAAATGAAAGTGGCGAAAATTTAAACCTTAAAATGGTTGAAAGAGGTTTTGCAATTAATCGTTATAGTCAATACGAAAATCCGAAAAAAAACTACTATTATCCTGAACACAAAAATTTAATTGACAGACTAAGAAATGCGCAAGAAAAAGCAAAAAAGGCAAATTTATTACTTTGAAACGACGGAATTTTGCCTATTTATGGCATAAATTCTTACACAAAATAAGCAATACATTCAAAATTGAACTACAATGTTACTGTTAAATTCTTTTGCCTTATAATATTGTAATATTTTAGAAAATACTGTAAATTTAAAATTTTTTAAAACAACATAGCGTTTTTGTAGATTCCCTGGTTTGCTTTTTTCTAATCAAAATTAAATGCTAGACAAAAAACACTATAAAAATAAGCATTTTTAGCTAGAGCCTAAATTCTATAAAAAGTGATTTTATATATTATATATTTTATTAGAAATTTCGATTGCATAATTGGAATTAATAAGATCGGTTTTATTGTTTGTTCTCTTAATTAAAAGATTTTTAGTTTTTTGGCATAACCTGTATAACTATAGTTATTCGCCACTTTCAAAGTATAAAAAAAACACAAGGATTAGCGTATACCTTCCTTATTGGCCTATTTTTTTAGATTTAACCTAAGGAATAAATTGATTTTTAGTTTAAATAAGCCTTAATAAAAGCGTTTCTTATCTCGCTTCGCGCCCAACGCCCAGATTCGGTTGTTAACTGAGGGTCATTATAAACTGCAAGACCTTTTAAAACTAGTGTACTTTTTTGTTCGTTGCCATTTTGATTTTGGGTATTTGTATCGTTTTGACCAGATGTTTTCTCAGGATTTGGACCAATTTGTGATCAGTCAAGATTTAAATAATTAGGAAAAGGTTCTCATTTTCGGATTACAGGGTTAATATTATAGATTGTTTTTGCATTTAAACTTACAGATGAAGGCGAATTTAAATGACTATTCGCTGATGAAAATGCGTTAATTTCAAATGACCAAGGAGTTTTGATAATTTCAAAGACAATATTTTGGTCCTGATCAATTATTGGATTTATTTTTTCTATAAAAAAAGTGTTAGAATTTTTGAGTTCTTGTCGATAAAACCGATTTTCAGCAGCACGATTAGCAAGCTCAATTATTGGATAATATTCTTTCAGGGGCGGAAACCCTTCTGAATTCTGGTTTATATCAGCGACAAAATTTTTTCGAGGAATTCATGAACTAGGACCAAGAACAACCGCTTGCTTGTCAATTAACTGTGGCGTAAATAAACTTGACTGAGAATACAGACTTTTCTTATTTTGGTAAAAATAATATTGAAGCGATTTGTAATTTTTTACTTGTTTAAAATCAAGACCAACCACATAAGCATCTAATAATTTTTCCTGTTGAATTTCCTTGCTTTTTTTGTCTGGATTATTAGATGAGATAATCGACACTACTTTGGTTGCGTTATTATCTTTTTTCTTCTGGGCAGCTACCCCTTCAAAAGTGTTTGCTTTATTTATTAATTTTGTTTTTTTTATCTTTTGAATAAAAAGTCCATTTCCATCGGAATCAGCTAGCAGGTAATGTTTTTTATAATCATTAACATTTGTAAGTCTAAAGGCATAATAAATTAGCCCTGAATCAAGGCGAGAAAATGGAGCGGATTTAAATTTTTGTTGTCCTGTTGTTGACGGGTTTTTTTGTAAAGTTATTGTATTTTGCGAAAATTTAATTGGAGATTGGAGTTCAATACCTTCTTGGGTCACTGTATTTCTTTGCGTATCAATTGTCTGAAATTTAAGATTATTATCAGATAAATCTTTAATTTCATACCTTGTTTTATTAGTTTGTTTTAAAAAACTGGCTTTGCCATCAAGAAAAAAAGTCGGATAAAATTTTGCTGCAACATCAAAACTACTGTGAGCAGAATTGACAACACCAGAAATTCTTATTTTTGTGGATGCTAGTTTTGTATTATTTTTATTTGAAATTAAACTAAATTCTAGAATAAATTCATCATTTTTGTTCTGAAGAATTAAATCTGATCTAATATCATAGGAAGTTAAATTACGCTGTAAATTAAGGGCTTTTCAAATGATTTTGCCTAGAGCTTTGCCATTTTTGCTTTCATTTTGTGATTGTTCCTCGGCAAATGTTTGTGCTTTTGTTATTTGGGTTTTGAGGTTTTTAGCGATTTGTATAAGTTCGTTTTTATACGCTGTTTCTTCAATTTCGGTTGCCTTTCTGCCAAAATCAAGCAAATAAAGTTGACCAACAAGTTTTGGCTCCGGAACTTCAGGATTTAATTCTTTGGCAAATTCCTTAACATTATTAATTATTTCGACAAGTTTTTTTGAACTAATTGCATTTCAATTATCGGCTTTTGTAATTGAAAAAACCTCAGTTTTTGCCTCGGGCAAGGTTTTCGCAAATATTCGTGAAAATCGATTTAAATCTGGCATTAGATCCCAATCAAATTTAAAATTTAAAATTTTAATTATTTTTTTGTTAAAGTTTTTTGTAACATTAACTATTAAATCAAGCCTAACTTTTGAATCTTTTAGCAAATTAACACGATCTTGATCGTTTATTTCTTCATTTTTTTTTATTTTAAAATTAAGATTTATGATATAGTTGTCGAACTTAGTCGTATTAAGAATATATTCACGTTGAACATAATCAAATAAATTTTCAAAATTCTGAGAAGTTGAGATTGAATCTTTTATACTTTTACTTTGTTCAGAATAAAAGGCTGTTGCCAATGACAAATCCTGATTGAGTAGCTTTGTTTGGATATCAGATTTAGGTTTAATTTTGTCCTCAAGCTGATTTTTTATTCAGTTTATTATTTCATTTTTAATTTCAAAATCAGATGTAACTCCTTTAATTTCTAACTGAATATTCGTTTTTCTACCTTCATTTTCAAATATAAAATTAAGATAATTGCGATTGTTATTACTAGAAAAATCCAAATTATCTCCAACAAGTTTAGGTTCCAAAATTTGACCTTCACGGACAAAAGATGGCAAGCCTAGCATGTTAACTAAATTATATGAACCTCCAAGTTCAGTAAGCGCTTTTTCAAAAGCGCAAAATGATTGTTTCTCTAATTTTTTCGCTTCATTAAATTTAAATTGTAAACTCTGACTAAATTCAACAAAACTTAAAACGCTCTTGTTTGGAATAACAATCGATGATTTTGTCTCGTCGATTTCAAACTCAGAAAGATTTTTATTCTCTGGTTGTTCAGAAAAACCTTTAATTTCAACGGCTTTTGAAAAAATTTGCCTTTGACCCTCAATTTTTATAAAAAGAACAAGTCCTTTAATTGAACTTCCGCTAGCTTTGGCGTTAGTTAAATCATAACTTATTTGGTATTTTTTATGATATAATTTGGTAAAATCAACCAGGGACAAAAGATCAAAATTATAAATTTTACTTTTTGCTAACTCTAAAGCAGTACTAGCAGATAATTCCTTAAAATTTTCTCTAACAACCAAATTATCAAAAAATTCGGCCAGGTTATTTGTGAAAGGGTTTTCACCCTGACTGATGCTTAATGTTTCGGGCTTTTCGTTTAATTTTTTAAAATATGAACGATTATATGATCAAACGCCTAAAGGAATAGCCGTTGCAAGAGTTGCGCTAAAGCTTAAAAACGAGATAGCAACAATAATTTTTGTTGTTTTATTTGAAAAAAAGTTTAAATTTTTTATTTTTTTCACTTTTTGTCTCCTTTTTTATCTTTTTACTTACTTTATTTGTGCTCTTCACAATTATAACCTTCAGTTTTTATGATTTTTTTGTTACGGTTATTTTTAACTTTCGTTTTGCTAGAAAGGTATTTTGTTGACTTTGCTTATTTTTGGTTTCTGTCTTAGCCTGGTTTGAAATTTCGGAAGATTCTTTTGGTTTGCTGAATGAAAAGTTTATGAAAAAAGTTAATTTATTAGTAATTAATGAATTCTCAAAACTTGGCTCGAAAAAAAATTTATAGTCACTATCTTTAAATTCAGTTTTAAAATATTCTCTAATTTTGGCAATGTTTTCAGAATTCTCCTTAAAATATGAACTCGCGTTCTCGTTTTGCCATACTTCTGAGTTTGCTAATGGGGTTTTATTTTCTAATTTGTTTTTAATCTCAGTATAATCTTGGTCACTAACTTGAAAATTTAATAATTCTGGAGGAATATTTTCAATGATTTTATCTAATTTTGTTTGTAAACTAGCATATTGATCGCTTAGCTTATTTGAAAAATTTATTAAAATTTTTTGTACCGGACTTTGTAAGAAAAAATTTTTCGTACTAGAATCGCCAATAATATAATAAAAATTCAAAGTTAAATATTCTGAACTTACCTCGCTCTTCTGGTTTTGGCTTTCGCTCTGATTTACTGTACTCAAATTTGCGTCATTACTTTGTTGCAATTCAGATTTGTTTTTTTGTTGATTTATTTTTTTTGTTTCTAAATCTAAACGCGTTTTAGAAATTTCTGTACCTTTTCTAAATACGATTTGATAGTCTAAATTAGAATCTAATTTTGTTCAGGCTAAAAAGTTATCAAGTTGAGCTGCTTTAAAATAAAATGCTAATAGAACGTCTGCTAATGTACTAAAATTAGAACTAGATTTAATGCTATTTTCAATTTGCTGTTTAGTAAAATTTTGTTTAGTTTGTGAAAAAATTTGTTCATCTTTCAGAATGTTAATTACGCTATAAATTGTCTTATCATTAAGATTAGTAAACTTTTCTTTTATTGATTTAGGTAAAAAAAGGGTTGAAAAAAAACCTTGATTAAAAATATCAGAAAAGTGATTATTAAAACTTAAAACGTTTATTTTTTTATTGTCAAGATTAATTTTGTCTGCAATTTCAAAAATATTTTTACTATCATTTTTGTTAAAAATTTGCAAGGATTCACGATTTTGATTCAAAAGGCCAAAAGCTTTTGCGATTTGAAAAAAAGCATTGGCAATTTCATTTGGTTTTTTTTGAATTAATTCAGCAAAAAATGTAGCTACATCAGATGGATTTTTAAAAAAACCTTGCGAAAATAAAGAACTTACTTCTAGTTTTTTATCTGGCTCTTTAGAATTTATATCAAGTGTTTGTTGACTTCTTGCAAACCTTGCAATTTGATCTAAATTAGGAAGAGAAATTTTTCCAGTCCAAGATCTTATTTTGGCTTCAAAATTTTCAAAATTGTAATTATATTCTAAGTTTAATTTTTTTTGCAAACTTTTATAATCTTGCTGCACTAATAAACTATCTATTTCCTGCTTTTTTAAAGGATTTTCTGCAACAATAAGTTGTCCAAATGTTGTAATAAATTCACTCTTGTTATTTGTTTCATCACCAAAAAACGGGTTTTGAGAGTAAATTAATGCTTTTTGTTTTCCTGGTATTGTTAAATTTGCAAAATTTGTTATTTGATCTTTTCCAGTTTTATTAAACTGCCCAAACCCGCTAATTTTCAGAATTAAATCTTTTTCATAAAGAATTTTTTGTGAATCTTTTTTAAACAAAGATTCATTTAACATAACTTTATAAGGTATTTCGATTATATAATTACCATTTTCATTTTTTAACCTAGCATTTTTTTGGTCAAATTCAAAACTAATTCCTGTTTGATTTTCGGGAATTAGTTTAGTAAAATTACCAAAATCTAAAGCTAAATCTTCGGTTAATAAAGAATTAATCAACTTTTTTAAGTAATCTGGGTTGCTTTGTCCGGGAAAAAATTCATATTTAATTTTTGTAAAAAAATCAAAAGGATTTTGGTCATTTATTATTAGTTTTTCATTTTTGTTATCATTGTTGAATTTTAATGATTTTAATTCGATTTTTTGAAAAAAATTTTCAACATTAAAAAATATCGATTTTTTCCTTTTAGTTTCAAGGTTAATCTCAAAAATTTTAGTTGAAAAAGACTGCCCAAAATTTGCTAATATTTTAGTTGCTGGAGCAGATAGTTTTGCCTCAAGAAAAACTGTGGCAATATCATTTTGAACACTTACAAAATTTTGATTTATTTTATTTCTTATAAACTGAAAATCAAAAATCGGATTATCTGTTTTTGGAATTTTATTATCGATTGATTTCCGAACTTGGTAAATTAAATTAGATAATTGCGGTAAGATTTCACTTATTTTTATTTCAGCTTCTTGCGGAGTTTGACTTATGTTAATTTTTTCGGCAAAATCAGCTGTTCTATACAAACTTTTTGGAAAACTCTGCTGTTTTTGATCTGAAAAATTTGAAATTAATGTGTCAAAATTTAGTGCGCCTTCATTAATGGTTTTTAAAATTTTTTGTAATGCAAAATTAAAATTAGCCTTTAAAAATTTATTTGATTCATAAAATGAAATCGACTGTAAAAGAAAATCTGAATAAGCAAATTGGTTATTTTTTAGCTTTTGTCTGACACGAAATTTAACTATAAAATTCTGGTTTAAATCGTTAAAACTTAAATCAACAAATTCAAATTCCGGAGCAAAAGAATTTGAATTTGTTGAAAATTGAACCAAATCATTGGAATTATTCTCTGTAAGATAAACTATAAGATATTCTTTAAGATCAATCTCTTTTTTGACTTTGTCTCCTAAAAATAATTTTTCTTTTATTTCAAAAAAGTTACTTTTTTCACTTATTTTCTCAGGGTTAAAACTAACAAAACTTACTTTTTTTGCTAATTGCATTACTTCGTAACGCGGATGTTTTCCATTATATTTAACTGTTAGGCTACTTCCAACGGAAATACTAAAAAAAGCAAGCCCAACAACAGTTGAAGCTAGAATCAAAATTGCTTTTTTGTTTTTCTTAAATCGAGAAATTCGACCAACTGGCATTTCCGCCTCCAAGCCCTAAAATTCTAAAAATATTTACTTAATTATATCATAAATTATAAAATTGTATTTGTAACCATAGCAACCATAGCCTAAAAAAATTAAAATTTAAAACAAAATAGCTATGTTGTTAATTTATAAAAAACAAAACTTCGTTTTAAAGTACAATTTCTAATAATAGCAAAGTAAATATGACTACTAAATAGAAGAGTTTTAATGTTGATTTATAGTTAAAAAACATTTATTTTAACTTAACGAATTTTTAAAAAAGAACTTTTTTATAGTTTTTTATACTCTAATAATTTGGGAGAGTATTTTCTAAAAATCTTTTAAATTTTGTGCTATAATTCTAAAATATATTTTTAAAACCCAAGCATAAAATAATAAATAATCTTTACTTTACAAACTTAAAAAATGCCTTTTTATACTTACAAATAATATATGCAAAAAGTTATTTAGAATAGAGATTCAAAAAATATGTCCGATTCCCGTAATTTAATTTCAAGTCTTACTAAACGAATTACAGATTTTTTAGCTATTTATGGCTTTAAATATATAAAGTCCAATGAATTAACTTCTTTTGAGCAAAATTTTGTCAAACTAAACATTAACTCCAAACATCCTGCCTTCGACCCGACGCAAAGCCTTGTTTTTGACGAAAACCAATTATTAGCAACCCATAAAACCGGAATTTCAATTGAAATTATTAGTCAATATCCTAACCAAGAATTAGCATTTTTTTCATATGGAAAAGTTTTTCGTAACGACGAAGAAGACTCAACTCATTCACATCAATTTAATCAATTAGATCTAGTTGCAACTGGAAAATATAGTGTTTCTCATCTTAAAAGTCTAATAAGCGATTTGCTTGAATACGTTTTCGAAGAAAAACTCAAAACACGCTTTCGTCCTTCATATTTTCCTTTTACTCAACCATCTTTTGAGGTCGATATTTTCTACCAAAATCGCTGAATTGAGATTTTAGGATGCGGACTTTTGCACCCAAAAGTTATGAAAAATTCTGGATTTAATTCAAAAAAAATCTATGGAATTGCGGCTGGAATCGGAATTGAACGGCTTGCAATGGTTAAACATGAAATTGGTGATATTCGCGAATTTTATAAAAATGATTTACGCTTTTTAAAGCAATTTAGGTAGGTTTAGATGCTTTTTTCGTTAAAACGATTGAAAAAAATAGCAAATTTAAATATTTTTAGCGACCAAGCCGTAATTGACGCCTTGATTAACCTTGGGTTTGAAGTTGATGGGATTTCAAAGTTAAACGAAATTTCTGGTATTAAATTTGGATTAATTTTGGATATAACAAAAAATCCTGATGCTGATAACCTTTCAATTTGTAAAGTCCAATTCGCTGATCAAATAAGACAGATTCAAACAGCCGCAAGAAATATTGCTAAAAATAAACAAGTTATTGCTTTTATTCCTGGATCAAAAAAAGGCAAAATTACCTTTCAAGCAAAAAAAATTCGTGGACATATTTCTGAAGGAATGCTTGCCTCATGTGCTGAATTAGGTTTTAATCAAGAACTACTAAACTCTGAATTAGCTAAAGGCGTTCTTGTTTTTGAGCCAATTTTTGACTTAAAATCAGACCCTCTTGAAATTTTAGAATTAAATGATTTAGTGCTTGATATAAAACTTTTGTGAAATCGGCCTGATGCAAATTCTTACTTGATTTTAGCGCTTGAATTATCTGTTTTTTTTAATACAAGTTTAGATTTTGACTTCATAAACTGAGAAATTAAAGGGAAAACTCAGACAAATTTGAAACTTTTAAATAAAACTGATAGTCAAATTTTTGCAATGGAAATTTCAAAAGCACCAAAATTAGCCCTAGTCGATATTTTTCTACTTTTAAAAGCAGAAATAAAACTCGCTGATTTAGCACAAAATTTTGCGCATTTTTTGCTAATTTACACTGGACAACCTTGCTATTTGCTCGAAACTGAAAATATAACAACAAAAATTGAACTAGTTTACCAAAATATCCAAGTTAATAATAAGAATGATTCAATTCTATGGTTTCAATTTCTTGCCAACGGAAAAACGGTATTAATTCCCGAAATTTTTGAACCTATTATTGAGGAAAACAAAAATTTTTTACTTATTTTGCCAAAATTTGATTTGCTCAAGGTAAAACAAATCAGCCAAAATTTAAAGAAAAACACTCCAAAACTACGACAGCTGGCGAAAAATTACGATTTAGGAACTACTTTTTTGTCCATTATTTTTCTAAATTTTTTTCTTGAAAAACAAGAAATTGATTTTTATTTGCCAATTAATTTTGATAAAAGCTCAAAATTAAGAAAAACAGAAATATCTTTGAATTCGCAAGAACTTGGTGATATTTTAGGCTTAGAACTAAGTAACGAAAATATTAAAAAAACACATTTGTTTCTTGAAAAAATAGGGTATAATTTTAAAGAATCAACTGTTTTGCCACCTTTTTATCGCGTAGACATCGAATTTTTCGCAGATTATGCGGCTGATTTTTTAAGATTTTATGGATTTGATAAACTAAGAGAAAAAAAACTACAAGCAAGCAAGACCAAAATTTCAGAAATTGATTTAAATCCAATAAAACTTGATACACTTGGATATTATGAAGCAAATTCTTTCCTTTTAATTGCAAAAGAGGAAAATTTTAATCCTCTTGAATTCAAAAGTCAAAATTTGGCAACATTTCCATCGCAGGAGCATAGAAAAATTCGTTATTCCTTAGCTTGACAATTAGCAAAAATAGTTGAATATAATAGAAAACGAAAAATAACGGATATTAATTTATATGAAAAAGGAACAGTTTCTGAGTGAAATCAAGCTTTTGCGCTTGCCTCGACAATTTATGATACTGAAAGTCTCAAAAAACATTTAAAAATTTTATATAACTATAATTTTGATTTTATTCTAGCAAATTGCGAATTCCTTGAACCAGGAAAATCACAATTTATCTATTTAGACAAAGTTTTAGTCGGATGAGTGGGGCAATTAAGTTCAAAATATAACTATAAAAATATAAATTTTCTGGAAATAATTGTTTCCAAACTGGACTCTTTTGCTGAAAACAAAAAAAATAAAGTCAAATTTAAACCATATGAAAACTCGCAGCTAAAATATCGGGATATCACTCTTTCACTAGAAATAAACGATATACCTGATTCTTATTTGAAAGTACTGGAAAAAATTCCTGAAATTTTTTCAATAAAATTAAAAGATTATATTATAATTGATGGTCGTCAGAAAATAACTTATAGAATTACTGGAACAGATCAAGTTTGTCAGACAATTGATAAATTCTATAATTAATTTTAGTTTTTTATTATGATGTTTAAAAACTAAAATTGCTTTTAACAAAGGAAAAAAATGGCAATAGTCCCAAAACGTAAAACTTCAAAACAGCGAAAACATAAACGACAAGCGCATTCTGCTTTGAAATCACCAAACTTAGTAAACTGTAAAAATTGTTCTAACAAACAATTACAGCATCATATTTGCCAATTTTGCGGTTTTTATAAAAATCGCAAAATTATTGGTTTCAAAGCAATAAATGATAATAAATAATTAAAAAATAATGTTTTTAATGTTATAATTATTTCTATTAGCAAAAACCAAAAATGTTAAGAAAATAAAAATTTGTGTTATAATTGTTCTTACTTTTGTTTTGCCGATTTAGCTCAGCGGTAGAGCAGCTGGCTGTTAACCAGTTGGTCGCAGGTTCGAGTCCCGCAATCGGCGCCATTAGGCCCGTTGGTGAAGCGGTTAACACACATGGTTTTCATCCATGGATTCACGGGTTCGATTCCCGTACGGGTCACCAAATCACAAATCATCGGAAGATTAGCTCAGTTGGGAGAGCAGCGCCCTTACAAGGCGAAGGTCAGGGGTTCAAGTCCCTTATCTTCCACCATTTCGCCACTTTAGCTCAGCAGGCCAGAGCAGTCGCCTTGTAAGCGAAAGGTCGTAGGTTCGATTCCTATAAGTGGCACCAATTTAAAATTAGTTTCTAAACTAAACATTTTTTGCGCAAGTGGTGAAATGGCAGACACGCTAGATTTAGGCTCTAGTGCCTTCGGGTGTAAGGGTTCAAGTCCCTTCTTGCGCACCACATTGACTAATCAACCTTGCGTTGATTTTTTTTTAAAGAAAAAACAAAAAAAATGATTACATTTTTATATAAACCCAAAAATATTACTTCGGCAAATTTTCTAAGAAAATGGGCAAAGAAAAATCAAGTTAAAAAAGTTGGACATTCAGGCACACTTGATCCGCTAGCCTCCGGACTTTTGTTAGTTGCAACTGATGATGATACAAAATTGCTACAATATTTAGATCAAAAAACTAAAACTTATTTAGCGAAAGTCCAATTTGGTTTTTGATCTACAAGCTTAGATGCTGAAGGAACAATTTTTCCCACTAAAAAGAAGATAGAAATTACAAAGGAAAAACTTATAAAAGCACTTGAAGAATTAGAAAAGCGCGAAAAACAAATTCCCCCGCTTTTTTCAAGTAAAAAAATTGCCGGAAAACGCGCCTATCACTATGCAAGGAGTGGGAAAGAAATAGAATTAGCCCCGATTGCTATTAAAATCAGCAAGACAGATTTACTAAATTTTGATTTTCAAGGGCAAAATGCTACTATAATATGGGAGGTTTCTCGGGGTTGTTATATTCGCGCCCTTGCTGATGATTTAGGCAAAATTTTAGGCACAAGAGCATATTTAAAAGAGCTTGAGCGAACAAAAATTGCTAATTTCGGCCTTGAGAATCAAAATTTTCTTTTTAAAGTTCAAGATTTAATCGAATTTCAACAGCTTATATTAGATCGTGAAAGTCTACATTTACTTTTTCAAGGTAAAAAAATTAATTATTTTGCCAAAGACAATGATTCTATTTTGCTAATATTTCAAGATGAGGTTGTTGGTTTTGGTAAAATAATTAATAATCAGTTAATTTCCAAGAAACTATTCGGGCAAAAAATCCAAAAATTAACTACCAATTAAAATAAGATTAAAAATGAAGAAATTTAAAATTTTTGCAACAGATATAGATGATACAATAATACCACATGGGGGTCAAAAAATTCCCGCGAAAATTAAATTATTATTTTCTAAATTAAAAGAGAAAAATATTATTACAACATTTGTAACAGGGAGGGATTTTGTTACAATTGGTAATTTAATAACAGTTAAAAATGTTGATTTTTTCATCGGTGCAAATGGGGCTTTTATCTATGATTTTCAAAAAAAAACAATGATTTACGAAAATACTATAAAAATAAGTGATTTTTTAAAAATAGTTGAATTTTTTGATGCAAATAAAGTATCTTATGCAATTATGGATAGAAAATGAATTTATACTTCAATTTATTATCCAAAAAGTCTTTCAAAATTTCTCAGAATTTATTCAGCGAAAATTAAACCGTTAAAAGAATGTGATTTTAAAGAAAAATTTCACATTTTTACAATATTTGACTATCAGGATAAAATATCGCAAATTCAAATCGATTTTCAAAATTTCATTATCGCTAGCAATTTAGAAGTATCAGTTAGTTCGCGCTGATCTTGAGGTTTTTTTGTTGTGGCTAAAAATGTTGATAAAATGGCTACTTTGGAAATTTTAGCAAAGATTTCTAATACCAAAATATCGGAAATTATTGCTTTTGGTGATTCACGAAACGATGTTGAAATGTTAAAAAATGTCGGCTATGGCGTTGCAGTAGCTAATGCTTTGCCGGAAGTTAAAGCTGTTGCTAATGATTTAGCTCCGGCGATGAAATCTTTTGGCGTTTATCTTAAAGCAAAACAGTTAAAAATAATTGACTAAAATGACAAAAATTTTCACTTATCCGGTTGTTAATTTTAATTTTAAAAAACCTGTTTTTGTCCTTGGCGGATTTGAATCTTTTCACCTAGGTCATCTAGAATTGTTAAAAACTGCTACAAAAATAGCCGATGAAGTTATTGTAATGTTAATTAAAGACCCTTCAAAGCTTCCGAAAAATAAGGGCAAAATTTTTTCTGATTTAGATGCAAGAATTCAGATGATGGCAAATTCTGGCGTGAAAAACATAATCCTTTTTGAATTTGACAATAAATTACAACAACTAACCGGGCAAGAGTTTACTGATATTTTTATCGAATATAAAGTTAATTTTTTTGTAGTTGGGAAAAACTTTGTTTTTGGAAAAAACGCTAGTTGAGGCGCAAAACAACTAAGCGAATTTTTTCCAAAAACAAAAATTATCGAGCATTTAAATTTTGAAAATAGCAAAATTTCAACTAAAAATTTGAAATTGTTTCTTGAATTCGGCGATTTTGAAAATTTAAATAAACTTTTACCAACTAATTTTTTAGTTAGCGTTGAATTTAATCAAAGCGGAAAATTTACTTGAAAAAAAGAACTAATTTGTCCGGCTGCCGGATTTTATCTTGCATATTTTGTAATAATTAAGGAAAATATTAAATTACCAGTAATTTTACAAATTGAATTTACGAGCGGGCAAGGCAAAATTCATTTTTTTCAAAAAAATGAAAATTTTTCAGGATTTTTAGAAATTATTCAACAAATTAGATATATATATTCAAATCAAAGTAATATTTTGCGAAAATCTGATATTAAAATCGCCAAAAATCTTTTTGCAAAGCTTTATCAAAAAGATTAATCATTTTTAATTTTTCGATACCAAATACGTTTAAATTCATTAAAAAAATCAGAACGGAAAATGTTAATTTTTCCTTGAACTTTTAATGCAATTAAATCAGCAATTAAAAGTTGAGCTATTTTTGAACCTACAGCAAAAAGACTATTATTTTGTTCTAAAATATCAAAATAGACAACTTCAGAATACAAATTTTGCCCTAATTCAATATTTGAAGTAATAAAAATGCTATTTATTTGTTGTTGCTTTAATAATTTTGAAATTGCGATAGTATCTTTTGAAGTTGTTGAAACTGAAAAAATAACCAAACAAGTATTAGCGGGCTTATCAATTCAAGCAGCAATATCAGTAATTGATTTTGCAGCAAAACTATTTAAATGCAAATTTCGCAAATTATTCGCAAGTTCAGTTGCTGCAATCAAGGACGAACCTATACCAAAAGTAATAATTTTCTCCATCTTTAATATTGTATCAACAATTCTATTTATTTGAGCAACATCTAGAATTGCAAGAGTTTTTTCAATACTATGGGCATAAAGGAGATTAATATTTTCGATCTGGTCGTTTTCGTTATATAAATTATTTTCTTTATCAAGTTTTAATCATTCAATAACAAATTTTTTTAATTCTTTAAAATTATTAAAGCCAAGTTTTTTTGTTAGTTGTGTAATTGTGCCAACGCTTATAAATAAAGTTGCTGCGAGTTCGTTAATTGTTTGTTCAACAAATTTCCGGGGTTTAGTTTCAATAAAGCGAATAATTAATTTTTCAATGTGTGTTAGCTTAAAATTTTTTGATATCGTTAGAACACTCATAATTTAGGTATTTTACACTATTTTTCAAATTTTTAAAAAAATTCTTTAAAAATTTAAAAAAAACCAAAAATTAAGATAAACCTAGTTTATAAATGCATCCAGGAAAAGAATTTTAGCGAATATTTCAGCCTAAATTTTGTTATTATCTAACTAATTTATTTAAAAAGTTACATTCTTTTTTCTCGGTTAAAAATTTAGCAAAAAAATTTAGTTTTTTTTTTTTTTTTTTTAACTTTATCAAATTCAACTTTTAAATTCAAATTAAACAAATATATTAATAAAATATATTATAATATTTAAAATAAAAATTGTATTTACAAAGGAAATTTTCAATGTCCGATACAAAAATCCCAAATTTATTAGAAATCTACAAACAAAAAATTGAGGAAATTTCCGCAAAAGAACTAAATTTAGACCAAAAAAAATTAGCCTATGAAATTCTTGAAAAATTCCCGGATAATAAACTTGAATATGTCTATCAATTTGTCGTTCAAAGAGTTAAAACCGGATTTCGCTTTGATTCTGCCCCCGAAAGTGATACAAATACTGTTGCTATTTTAGAAAAAGATGAAAATCTTAGTTTTAAATTCAATGAAAATAATTCAAATCAAAATACCTTAATTATCGGTGAGAATTATGATGGACTATAAAAAATTTATTAGTAATCGAGAGAGAGAGAGAGAGAGAGAGAGAGAGAGAGAGAGAGAGAGAGAGAGAGAGAGAGAGAGCAAGGTGAACTTGCTCTTCAATTAGAGTTTTATAAAACATATCTTCCAAGAGTTGATAAAAATCTTTCAATTGATCAAATACAAAATAATTATACCGACGGAATTATTAATGGAAATATTTTGGAATTTAAGTTAAAAATTAATAATTTAAATGCCGTTTTAATTCAAACAATAAAATATTTATCAAGAATGAGAATTAAAGGAATCCCAGTTCCTAAGAATATTCTTTTAATTTCACTTAATAAAAACGAAGTATATATTTATAATTCAAACGACTTTTTAGAACATATTGAAAAAGTTTATATTGGTGCTGCAAGCATTAATAATTTTGACTTCCATACAGACAAAAAACCAAAAAAATTAGATCTAAATTCCCACGCAGATCAAGAAGAATTAATAAGTTTACTCAAAGAAAAACAATACACAAAAATAAATATCGATGAAAACTGCATTGTTGGTTGAGCTAATAAATTTTTTAGAGAAAATCCCGGAAAAACTAAACAAGATTTTATTGGCGATAATACTGGAAAAACTAGAACTCTAGGTGAAATTCGTGATCCTAATACTTTTACTAAATATATAAATCCTTATAAAAAAGATTCCAATGTTCGTTTTGAATATTTAATGGATCAGTTAAATACAAAAATTCAGCAAAAAAATTTAGGAGCCTTTTATACTCCAAAACCTTATGTAATTAAAGCCTACGAATTACTTAGAGCGGCAATTTCGGAAGTTCCTGAGGGAAATGACTATATAATTTTAGATCGTTGTGCTGGGACAGGTAATTTAGAAAAATGATTAACAGACGAGGAATTAAGTCATGTTGTTGTTTCGACTTACGAATATTATGAATATAAAGTTTTAGTTGAACTATTAGGAGATAAGGTAAGACATATCATCCCTCCAACTGAAGATTATAACACTTTTCAGCAAGGTTTTGTAAATGGAGCTAATGCATTAAGTGAAGAATATATTAAAAATGAAACCTTAATGAAATATATTAATAATCCTAAATGTTCAATAATTGTTTTTGAAAATCCACCTTATGTTGAGCCTACCTCAATGGAACAACAAAAATTTAAAACAGCAAAAGAATCCCGTGAAAGTTGAAAAAACTATTATGTGGTTCAGCAAATAAAAGAAAAGAACAACCTCAAAGCTAGTGAGTTTAATGAACTTGCAAATTATTTTATTTTATCCGCTTTTGAATATTACATTCGCCAAAGTGGCGATGCTCTTATTGTCTTTAGTCCCGTAAAATATTTTAAATGACAAAATGCTGTTAAACGAAAAATTGGTGGTGGTTTTGGTTTTAACAAAAAACATTTTCACGCAGGCCAAGATTTTGTCTCTTGTATTTGGTGAAAATTTGAAAAAGAAGAATTTAATCAAATCAAGGTTGAAGTATTTGACATTGATACAATAGCTGATGAACTTATTTTTATCAATAAAGTAAAAATAAAAAAAGTTCATACCTTACTTAGCCAAAGTATTTATAAATACAAAAAAGCAGATCCGCAAAAAGTAGAACCAGATTTAGGCCTTGCATGTGATTATAACGGGCTTTTTACAAAAAAATCAGGAAAAAGTTTAAGAGGAATACCAAGAAATTTAGATGATTCAAATTTTATCGGTTATATTCAAACAACAAGTTTTTCACTTCATTTTGCCTCAAGCGCTTTGATACGAGCTAAAGCTTACAATGAAAATGGGTTTTGAATTGACAAAAATAATTTTCTTGTTGGTTTGATTGCTTTTAGTACCGCTATTTATAAAATAATTGATAGTGATTGAGCAAAAAATTATCTAGCAAAAACCGGCGATGGCTTTAATCGTTTTTTATTAGATCTAGAAACCCAAACAAGACTAAAACAATTTTTACTTAGAAATTTATTTTTTGTTTCACTAACAAATTTAAATCATATTCGAAGTCTTGAGGATCCTAAAGATAAAGACAAAATTTATTTAAACGAGTTATGTCTTGATAATTTAAATCAAAAGCCAACATTAGCTCTAAATACATTAAGAAATTATCAACGTAGTCCTGAAGAATTAGAAATTGAAAATTTGTGATTTAACATTCTTGAACATGCAAGCACAACTAGCAATTACCGGTCTGATTTTAAATATGGCTTATACCAAATTATTGAAGAACTAAACACAAAAACTTTAATAGGCAGCACAAAATCAAATAAATACTCTTATGACTATCCAGAATTAAACGGTAATATCGAAGCTATCAAACAAAAACTTAAAAAATATTATCTTGAAGAAATTGCTCCTATTTTATTTGAATATGAATTTTTAAAATAAATAAAAACCACTTTTTAGGTGGTTTTTATTTATTAAATTTTTTAAATTTCTTTCTAATTAAAAATCAGATCCCAAAAGATAAAAAACTAAATACCGTAATACTTAAAGGGATAAATCAATATAAATTCTTTTTATCTTGGATAAAACTTGTATTTTCTTCAGAATTTGGCAGATTAAATTGATAAGACTCAAAATCAAAATTTGCAACATTAAATTTTAGATTGCCATCTGTTAAAAAATTCGACGGCTTAAAAGTAATTTCTGAAAACTTATTATGCTGGATTTGACTTAAAATGTTGTCAAAGTCCCCGGGATTTAGATATTCTTCTCAATTTAGACCTCAAGGCGCTAACTGTTTATTTAATTCTTCTCTTAGTTGCTCTGCTATTTTTTCTGGATCTTTGGAGTTAATTTTAATATCTTTTAACTTTATTTTTGATAAATTTTTTTCTTTAAGCTCAGAAACATTTGGAACAACATTAACAATATCTAAATTAAAATAGCCAGGCAAATCAATACCAGATAAGGCTAAATTTCCTTGACTTTTTGCCGAATCTAAATCACCTTGATAAATTTCAAAAAACGCTGGATTATTTAAAAGTTTTGGGTCAAAAGAATAATTTTACCCAAAATTCAATTGATTGTTAGATAAAAATTGAATTTGTTCTTTTATTTGTTCTGCGGCTTTATCAGGATTTGTTATTCCTTTTAAATTGACTTTGATATTTTTTGGCAAAACATTAAAAACATCATAATTATCTTGGGCTTCTTCTTGTAATTTTTTTAAATTAAACTTATATTGATCTTTAACTAAAAAATGATCGTTATCACTTATGAGTTTAATTGCAAAATCGCCTTCTTTTGTAGTTTCAATTTTTACTGCAACATTCTTTATCGCTTTATGAAAACCGCCAATTCCGGCAAATAAATCAATAAATCTTAATTTTTGTTTAGTCTTGTTTAGAAACGGAACTAAAATATTTTTATCATTATCATTAATATTTAATATGTGATTTTTTGCTTGTTGCATTGATTATTCTCTTTTTGTTTTTTATTTACCATTTTTTTAATTTAAAATTGTGCCATATTTTATTCAAATATACTAATAATTTGGCAAAAAATACTTAAATTTATAGTATAATTATTAATTTTATAAGGAAATTATGGCTAAATTTATTTTTGTAACCGGCGGAGTTTTATCAGGAATTGGGAAAGGGGTATCGGTTGCCTCTGTTGCTAATTTATTAAAAAGTTGCGGTTATTCTGTTTATATTTTAAAATTAGATCCGTATTTAAATGTTGATCCAGGTGTTCTATCCCCTTATGAACATGGTGAGGTTTTTGTTACAGCCGATGGCGGCGAAACTGATCTAGATTTAGGCCATTATGAAAGATTTGTGGATCAAAATTTTTCTAAAGATTCAAATCATACAAGCGGGAAAATATTGCTTTCAATAATCGAAAAGGAGCGAAAAGGTTTTTACCAAGGTAAAACAGTGCAAATAATCCCACATGTTATTGATGAAATTATTTTCCGCATCAAAAAAGTTGCAAAAAAATATCAAAGCGATTTTGTTTTAGTTGAAATCGGCGGCACTGTTGGCGATATGGAATCAAATCCATTTTATTTTGCTGCTTCGCAAATGGCGGCTGAATCAAGTTTTAAAGATGTTTTTTTTATCCATACAACTTATATTCCATTTTTAAGCGCCTCAGGTGAGTTTAAAACTAAGCCGGCGCAATTTTCAATTGCCAAGCTCAATTCGCGCGGAATTCGCGCTAATGCAATTTTTCTTCGTCTCGAAAGTGAAAAAGTCGAGATAAAAATTGCACAAAAAGTTGCAAAAAGCGCCTTTTTAGCGTTGGAAAATATTATTACTATTCCCAATCTTGAAAATATTTACCAACTGCCCCTTTTATTAGAACAAACTGATTTGTTAAAATCAATTTTTTCGCATTTTCAGTTAGAATTGCGCCAACCAAAATTAGAAAAGTGAAAAGAATTTACCGCTTTATTGTTAAAAAAATGAGAAAAAACGCTAAAAATTGCCGCCCTTGGTAAATATACCCAATTTCTTGATGCTTATAAATCCATTATAGAAGCATTCAAAATTTCCGCCGCGCACCAAAAAGTTAATCTTGAATTAAAATTTATTGACACAACGGAGGAAAATTTTCGCGTAGACAAACTAAAAAATTTCCACGGAATAATAATTCTTCCGGGTTTTGGTTTTCGCGGTTTTGAAAAAAAAGTTGAAGCGGCTACTTTTACTTATAAAAATAACATCCCAACAATCGGAATTTGCCTCGGAATGCAAGTAATGACAATTGCCTTAGCAAGATTAAATGGGATAAAAAATGCCCATTCTGCCGAATTTCTTGCAGAAAAACCAGATCAAACTAGCGTTCTTGATTATAACCAAATTGATGGTTCAAAATTACAAATTGGCGGAACTCTCCGTCTTGGTAATCATCAAGTTCTATTTGCCAAAAATTCAAAAATTGCAAAAATTTACGGGAAAAATTCAGCTTTTGAACGTCATCGACATCGTTTTGAGGTTGTTAAAAAATATTTAAATAAACTAGAAAATCAGGATTTCATTTTCAGCGCTAGAGATGCAAAAACTGATTTAATTGAAGTTTGTGAATCAAAAACACATATTTTTTATATCGGCGTGCAATATCATCCAGAATTTATTACCCGACCACTTAATCCCCATCCGCTTTTTAATAGCTTTTTATCAACAATTATTGAAAATATTTCCTAGTTTGAAATTTTACCCTTTACTAATTTTGCAATTGCCCGAATATAAAAAAGTCCCGAAATTAGCGAAATAAAGGCGGAGAAAATTATCCCTAAATTAAATAGATAATAATAACTTTGATAAATTTGTACACTAATTGAATAACCCAGAAAAATTATTGAAATAGCCATAATTTGTAAGACAGTTTTTAACTTTCCCCAAAAATTAGCAGCAATAATTACGCTTTTTTTGGCTAAAAAAATTCGTAAACCATCGACAATAATATCCCGCAGAATAAAAATTAGCACAAAAAACCATGGCACTAAAAGTAAATAAGCTAAAAAGAAGAAGGTTGTCGTTGTTAGAATTTTGTCAGTAATAGGATCAAAAATTTGGCCAAATTCGGATACAATTTTTCATTTTCTTGCAAGAAAACCATCAAAGAAATCAGAAATACTTGCAAGGATAAAAACAGCAAAAGAGCTATAAAATAGGTAAAAAATATTCGTTTTATTAAAAAAATAAAGGAATAGAGCTATTATTGAGGCGCTAATTAGGCGAAAAAATGTTAAAAAATTAACAAATAAAAATTTAATCTCTAACTTTTTTTTCATTTTTTTCAAAAAGGTAACCTTATTATATTTACAGGAATTCGCCGAGTTTCTAAATATTTATCGCAAAAATTCGCAATTTCGGCGCTTTTTATCTTTCCTTTTTTCAAATCCATAATTAAGGAAAGATAATATTTTTGAAATTCGCTCTTTTCTTCATTAAAGAAATTTAAAATTGTAGCATCAAAATCTTTTAAATACAAAGAAAAATCAAGAAAATATTCAATTTCGGCGCTAGTACGTTTTCTTCATAAATTAGACTTATTTTTTGCTAGTGAATTTAAATTATCAAAAAAAATTTTTTCAGTTTCATAGCCCGATTTAAGTATTTGGCTAACAACTGGATCTTTTTCTAATTTTTGTAAATGAATTTTTGCAAGACTATTTACATCAGACATTTTTAATTTTGTACCTACTACGAAATTATTCACTAAATTATCGTTTTCTGCGATAATTATAATAATCCGCGCTAAAAAAATCGCTAAAGTTTTATTTGCTAATTGTTTAAGCTCGGCTTTTTCCGCTTTTAACTTTTTCAATTTTAAACGGTTTGAAACAAAACTAAAGGCAAAAAAACCGATAATTAAAGTCAAAAGCAAGGCAATTACAACAATTAAATTAGTATCAACCATATAATATTTTTTTATTCTTTAGTTTTTTTTGGTAAAAATTTAGCCACTTTTTTCATCTCTAAATCCGGTTTTAAAAACCGGCATTTAGGAAAATTATCACAGCCGATAAATCTCTGACTTGTTTTGCGATTATGGCGATAAACTAAATTAGCGCCACATTCTGGGCATTTTTCCCCTGTTGTTTTAATTTCCATTACCACTTTTTCAATTGGTTTTGCCTCATTTATAATATTTTCAATTTTTGACCACATACTATCAAGATATTTTTTATAATCCTGTTTTCCTTGGGCGATTAGATCAAGTTCTTCTTCAACATCGGCGGTAAATTTTGCTTCAATTATCTCAGGGGAAATTTTTGCTAGATTTTCATAGACAATTTCACCGAATTGACTTAGAATTAGCGATTTTGCTTCGGTTATAACGTATAAATGATCTTTTAATTTTTTTATAGAAACGGCAAAAGTTGAGGGGCGACCAACTTTTTCATCATCTAATTTTTCAATTAGAGTTCCATCGTTAAAATGGGCCGGCGGATTTGTTTTATGTTTTGAAGATTTTATTGAACTTTCAAATTTTTTGCTAACCGGAAATTCTTTATTAATTAAATCATTTAATGACTTAAATTCAGGTTTAAATTTTAATTTCGGCAATTCGGTTGCTTTATAATAACCATCAAAAAGAAATTCTGAATAACTATAGATAAATATATGTTGTTTTATAGGACTTTTGAATGTAAGGCGAGTAATTTTACGAATTGGAACTTCCATTAAAGCTTCAATTGTTGTTGTATAAATTAATTGATAAATTTGCAATTCGGCTGAAGTTAGTGGATATTTTGCCTTTGCTAATTCCGGAGTTAGTTCTAAATTTGTTGGTCTAATTGCCTCATGGGCATCCTGGTCGCCGCTAAAACCCTTGATTGTTTTGGCAAAATATTCCTGACCGAAATTTTTACTTATAAATTCTTTAGCTTTTTCAATAAAAGTCTGGCTAAGCCGGGTTGAATCAGTTCGCGGATAAGAAATAAGACCATAATCGCCAAAACCTTCATATAGTTTTTGTAAAGCATTAGCAACCAAAGATGAGGGAAATTGCGCCATTTTTTTGAAAACAGTTGCTTGTTTTAACGGGCTAACTTTGACGTCTTTTTTCTCTCCTTGCTGGAATTTAGTAAAAATTAAGTAAGGGTTTTCCTTAATTTCGTTGATAATTTCGAAAAGCTTATCTTCTGAATTGATTCAATCGCTTTTTTTTGCCTCGTTTTCTAAATTATGATAGCTAACTTCAAAAGTATTTCCTTTTTGATCGCTTAACTCAATTGACAAATTAAAATAAGTCTCAGCTTTGAAAGCTTTAATTTCCTTTTCGCGATCAAAAATAAGTCTTAAACCAAACGATTGAACCCGCCCAGCAGCCGGATTTTTTGGCGGATTTTTGATTTTATTTTTTAATAAGGCCGTAAGGCGAAAACCGATGATTCGGTCAAGCATTCTTCTTGTTTGCTGGGAATTTATAAGATTTTGATCGAGTTTTCCGGGGTTTTCAAGTGCATACAAAATTGCGCTTTTGGTAATTTCGTTATATTTAATTCGTTGATATTTATCGTTAATTTGCAAATATTCAACAAGCGAAGCCCCAATTGCTTCGCCTTCACGGTCGGCATCAGTTGCGATTATTACCGTTTTTGCCTGTTTTGCTAATTTTTTTATTTCGCCGATTATTTTTTTCTTACTTTTATCAAGTACATAAGATGGAGTTCATGTTTTAAGATCAATACCTAATCCAAATTGTCCGGTTTTGGCTAAATTTGCAATATGACCAACACAGGCTGTTACTTTATAAGTTGAATCAAGATAGGCCGAAATTGTATTAATTTTATTGGGAGATTCAACTATTATTAATTTTTCCACGATTTTTTAATTAATTTTTTAGTTTTTCAATTCTTTTCGTTTAATTTCCTTTAGACGGGCTGATTTTCCTGATCGTTGTTTCATATAATATAATTTGGCGCGGCGAACTTTATTGGAACGGACAACTTCAATTTTATCAACAAGAGGTGAATGAAGTAAAAAAGTTCTTTCAACACCAATTCCATGAGAAATTTTGCGGACAACAAAACTGGATGATAGCCCGTTTTTCTTGAATTTAATTACAAGGCCTTCGAAAATTTGAATTCGCGTTTTGTTTCCTTCTTGAATTTTAAAGTGAACACGGACATTATCGCCTGGCTGAAATTGCGGAAACAACCGAAGCTGGCTTGATTCAACAATTTCTATCAATTTTGTTTGCATTTTAAACTCCTCTTAAATTTTTATAAAATTATTTCTAAAAATTATATTCGAAAATCATCTTATTTTTTATTTTTTATTTTTAAATATTTTTTTCATAAATCAGGGCGCTTTTTTTGTGTAATTAATTCGCGCTGTTTTTGTCTTCATTCTTGAATTTCCTTATGATTTCCTGAAATTAAAACATTTGGAACTAAAAATCCGCGAAAATTTGCCGGGCGAGAATATTGCGGATAATCTAGTAAAAAGTCATTAAAAGTTTCGTTTTTTAAAGAATTTGAATTTATTATATCTGGTTTTAAACGGATAATTGCATCAATTATTGCCATCGCCGCAATTTCGCCACCGGTTAGAATAAAATCACCTATTGATAATTCAAAATCGATAAAATTATCAATAATTCTTTGATCAAAACCTTCATAATGACCGCATAAAAATGTAATTTCTTCTTCACTTGCTAGTTTTTTTGCGATTGTTTGATCGAATTTTTTTCCCTGAGGACTAAGCGCGATTTTTATACCACCAACTTTTTCTAATGCTGCAACAACAGGTTGAATTTGCAAAAGCAAACCAGGCCCACCTCCATAGACATAATCATCAACTTTTTGGTGTTTATTTTCACTAAAATTGCGAAAATTAACAACATTTATCGTTACTTTGTTTTGTTTAATTGCTTTTCCAATAATTGATTCTGCACTAAAAATATCAAAATAACGCGGAAAAAGTGTTAATACATTAATCTTCATCTGTTAAAATTTTAAAAAAAAATTAAGAGTTTGTTTTTTGCTCCAAAAAAGCTTTAAATATTCCTTTTTTTGAAAAAATACTTCTAACAGTGTTTGTCGATTGAGCGCCGATATGTAACCAACGATATGTTTTTTCTAAATCTACATTAACTTCTTTTTTTTGTGGGTTATAATATCCAAGCGATTCAATAAACCTTCCATCACGAGGCGCACGAGCATCTGCAACTACAATTTTAAAGAAGGATTTGAATTTCGAACCCTTTCTTTGAAGTCGTATTTTTACCATTTTAACTCCTTTTTTATTATTGGTTTTTATTATTGTTATTTTTTAGCGCGGTTTGTGTATTATACCACATTTAAAAATTAAATCCAAACGTTTTTTTGTAAAAAAATCAAAAAATAAATTTGTAAATTAACTAGAAAACTATTTTTAGGCTGAATTTATGCGGTTTTTTAAAAAATTAACTAATTTTTTAAAAAAATCTGACATAGATATCTAACAAATCTTTATAATATATAAATAGTATTTCTTAATTAATAAAAATAAAATAAATTAAAGCCTATTATTATGATATAATTTTTTAAAATGTCAAAATGGGAAATAAACACAACAATAAAAAAACGAATAGCAAAATTAATAAATTATTTAACTTTTCAGGCCATTTTGATGGTTGTTTTTCCTAGTGTTATTGTTTCTTGTAGTAGTTCTAAAATACCACAAATTTTGCTACAAAATTTACAATCTAGATCTGTTGAGTTTGTGCTTGACAATGTTGAATTGATGCCACAAGAAGATGTCTCTAAATCATTTAAAATTGAATTAAGAAAAGAAAATGCTGAAAATTACCAAAAAACTAAATTTTCAGCAAGACGCGCCCTGCATAATAATCAACCAAAAATATTGCTAAAAATTACAAATTTAGAACCTAATTCCAAATATGCTATTAAAATTAGTCATCTTGAAGGCGAAAATGAAAAACAATTATTTATCAGAGGTAATGTTTTTCAAACCAAACCAAATCCATCAATTATTTCTAATTCTTTTAAAAAAATAAACTCGCAAGATCCTTCAAGTCAGTATGATTTTAAAGTGGCTTTATCAGATTCCAGTTTATCATCGCAAAATATTTATGTTCATTATCGTAAAGCTAATATGATTCGCGCGAATCATGAAATTCAATCTTTTGTTCATAATATTAAATCTGATCAATTTCTGTATGTTAGTCTAAAAAATTTAGAAAGGGATACAAATTATATAATTTCCGGGCTTTATAATCAAAAAGGTGATTTACTAACTTTTGATAACAATTTATTCCCGTTATTATTTAGAACTGATGCTGACATTGTTGGAATTGAAGTTTCAAATTCTAAATTTCCCGGACAAATTGATCAAAACCTTGAAAATATTGATGTTGAATTTTTGGTTAAATTTAGTCCTGGAATTGTGAAAAGCAACAATGTGAACAATTATAGTCTCGTTTTTAAACGCGAAAACGATAGCGTTTCAACAGGCTTTGATCAAGTTAATGAAAAAGATGTTGAATATATTGCAAATTATGTTAGGCCAGCAGACAAAGGCGAAAATAGTTTTATTTTCGCGGCAAAATTTCCTTGAGGGAAACAACATAATTTTTATAAAATTGTGGGCGGATTTAATAAATTAGCTCGTGATAGCCATTTATTTGATCAAAATATCGTTGATTCTGCCAATATTCTAAAAATTAATCAATCTGTTTTAGCCCAAAGATTACAAATAGACGCGTAATTTTTTTTTTTTTTTTTTGATTGGATTTTTAAAATGGGGAAAATTAATTTTACGCATTATTTTCGTTTACATACAAGCCAAAAGTACTTTATTTGGAATAATCTAGATTCAGATTTTTTTCCTTATTTTGATTTAGAAGAAGAAAATTTTGATAATTCAATTTGAGACATTGATGCCTTAGCCCTTGAATCGACTAAATTTTCTGAATTACATATTAATATTTTTAAAAATTTCATCACAGAATTTCACCTATTTATTAAGAATAAATTTCCTGAAAGAAAAATTTGCATTGTATACCAAACAAAAATCGAAAGAAAAATTAGTCAAACATTAGAATTTTATAAAAGCGGGAAATGCGATATAATTTTCAATCCTTGCTTTGGATACCAACAGGCAACAGCAAATCCGTCTGTTTTTTTTATTTTTAGCAAAAAAATAAGTATATTAAAATTATCAACCTCAACAAAAATTAGCGATTATCTAAGAGCTAATTGGGATTTTTGAATTTCTAGCTATTGCCTTCGTAAAATTTCAAAAGAGCTCAATCCAATTGAAGAAGTTTCTTATTTTTTAATTGACACAGTCGAGACACCAAGAAAAAATAAAACAGAGTTTCATGAAACTTTATGAGTTTCAACTAATAAAAGTGTAAAATTAGCAATAAAATCTGAACGCGAAGGACCTAATTATTTTTTAGCTAAAAAAATTGCCAAACAAAATGGTTTAACTCTTTCAGAATTTAAAAATCCTGATTTTTTAGACCAAAACAAAATAATTAGAAATCTTGTAAGAAATTCAATTGAAAAAATTTCGGCTGTAAAAAATAAAAAAATTGCCAAAATGATACCAATAAAAATCGCTATAAAGGAAATTGAAGAAGCTAAAAATATCAAAACATTTAGCGCTCCTAAAGATATTGATAATAGCAGTTTTGAAAAAAATCCTGATTTTAACGTATTAATCGCACATTTTTATCCACAATTTGCAAATATTAATGGAACACTTTTAAAAGCAAATAATATTTTGACATTAATAAAAAATGAAGAAAAGAAACTTATTTTTGAAAAAAATTCTTATTGATTTAATTTTTTTCAAAAAAATAATTTTATTATTATTAATGATTTTAAAAAATTAAATGAATTTTTGCTAAATTTTCAGAATAAAAAAATTGTTTGATATGACTTTGAGGCGTTTTCTTTGCCTTTTCCGCCCATTGATTATGTGCGGCCTTTTCAACAAATTGTTTCTCAGCTTTCAATAGTAATTACGGAAAATGGAAAAATTTTATCGCAAGATTTTATAAATTCTAATCTTGTCTTTGACCCTAAAAATTATTGCTGAGAAAATTTCTGCAAAATAATTGACAAAATTTACAACGAAAATGCGGATTTTTATGTTGTTTTTAACAAATCATATGAACTTACAAGGCTAAGAGAAATGCTTGACATAATATTTAAAAATTATCTTGAGAAAATGCCATACCATGAAGCAAGTAAAGAGGTTGAAAAATACGAGCTAAAAGTAGATAAAATAATCAAAAAAACCATTGATTTAAAAGATCCTTTTGCAAACTATTGAATTCTAATCTCGGATCTTAAGGGTTGTTATTCAATTAAAAAAATTGAAAATTTTATCAATAAATACAAATATAATTTAGAAAGATTAATTATTCCATACAATAAATTAGCAGTAAAAAACGGGCTAGAAGCAATGACTAAATCAATAGATCGCTATTTTAATTTTATTGGTGATAATGAGTGAGATAAAATAAAAACCGATTTACAATTGTATTGTCAAAATGATGTAATTGCTATGATTATGGTTTGAGATTTTCTCAATTTTATTTATGATAATATTAATAAAAATGAGAAAATATTAGTAATTAATCCCAAAAAAGTCACACTTTTTAGTAATTAGTTAGTTGCGCTATTTTTTAATTCTTCTAAATAATTTCTGCCTTTTTTTGTTATACGACGGCCTCGTGAGGTTTTCTCGATTAACTCTCTTTCAATTAAGGGCGGCTCAATTATGTTAACAATGGTTTGGCGGTGTTCTTTTAAAACGCTTGAAATTACATCAAGTGCCACGGATTTTCCTTTAAAAATTTTTACAAGAACTGTTAGATATTCAATATTTATTTGTGTAAGACCTTGATTATAAATTCCTATGCTATCAAAAGTTCTATTAACAATTTCGCGATCTATGCGTTTAGCATTTAAAACCAGTGCAAAATCTCGGATTCTTTTTAATAAATTATTCGCAATTCTTGGTGTGTTATTCGAAAAACCAGCAACATATTTAACAATTTCTACATTCATTTTAAGCTTTAAAACTGATGCTGAATTACGGATAATTTGAATCATTTCATCAAGTGTATAATCAACAATTTTGGCTACAAAGCCAAAACGATTTTGTAATGGTGTTGAAATTTGCGCTAATTTTGTTGAAGCACCAATTAATGTAAATTGCGGTAATTTCATGCGCATAATTTTCCTTTCTCCATCAACTCCAATTTGCAAATCAATTACAAATTCCTCCATTGCAGCGTATAAAAGTTCTTCAATATTTTTATTAATTCCGTGAATTTCGTCAATAAAAATGATCGTATCCTGCGATATATTAGCCAAAACAGCAAGTACATCTGATTTTTTTTCAAGCAAAGGGCCTTGAACATATTTGATTTTTGTTTCAAGAGTATTTGCAACAATATTTGCTAGTGTTGTTTTTCCTGTTCCAGGTGGCCCGTAAAATAAAATGTGATCCAATGATTGTTTTCTTTTTTGTGAAGAACTAATTAAAACTTGTAATGTTTCAACTAACTTTTTTTGTCCAATAAAATTTTCAAAACTTGTAGGCCTAACTTCTAAATTCTCTGGCATTGGAAATAAGTTTAATTGCTTCTTCGATTAAGTTTTCAAAATTTTCACTAGGTTGAACTTTAGCAAGCGCATAATCAATTTGCCGCGATTTGAATCCTAACATTTTCAACGAATCTTCAAGATTTGATGCGGTTTTATCTTCAAGAAAAGTTTTTTGCAGTGCAATATCTTCTAAATCATCGTTTTTTTCTAATAATTTTTTCGCAGGTTCTGTGTTTAATTCATCAGGTTGGTTTTTATCATTTTCAGCAAATTTTCTATATTTTCGGTGGAACTCAAAAACAATTTGTTTTGCATTTTTTTCAGAAAGATAAGGAATTTTTGAAAGTGATTTTCAATCATTACTTGCAATTAAATTAATTACATTTTGCATTCCGGAATTAAGGGCTGAAATTGCTGTTTTGGGCCCAATTCCTTGAATTGAAATTAGATCCTCAAACAAAATTCGCTCCCGGAAGCTCGCAAAGCCGTAGGTTATTTTTGTATAATCATTTTCGTATTCATAAAGATAAATTTTGCGATTTTCATCACGGCTAAAACGGTCTATTCGCGGCACATAAACCAGATAACCGCTCCCGTGATTATCAATAATTAGATAATTTTTGTTTTTCGATACTATTTTTCCATATTGGTAAATTTGCATATTTGCTCCATTTTTATTTTTTCAAATTAATTTAAAAATTTTGTTAAAAAAAAACTTAAAAAAAGAAAAAATAAAGAAAAAAGGCAAAATTTTACTGTTTATCAATAATAAAGCGGAAAATTTTTATTTGAAAAATTAAACTTGGCAATCATTTCCTTTTTCATTATAATCTTAATTTTTTCCTTGCGCGCATATTCGGCAAGGGAAGAAATAATGATGTCGTTACTATCCGTTGATTCTTTAAAAGTTATTTGATCTGCGATAAACAAAATTGAAGGTTTTTCAATGTCAAGATAGTAAAACAGTTTTGAATCAACTATTTTTTGATAACAAATATTATTAATATAGCTAATATCAATATCGAGCATATTAATTTCTGATTCAATTAGAAAAATAAATTTTTGAAATTCAATTGGTAAATTTCGTAATTTTTGTGCAACTACATAATTTATTTTATAGATTTTTCTAGAATGGTCAAAATTTGAATTTGTTGTTAAAAATCTAATTAAATTGTCAATTTTTTGACTCTGATAAAAGTCAAAATTATAAACTTGATAAGCAAGTTTATTAGTTGAAAATTCGTAGATCTCGCCAAATTTATAATCATTAATATTAAAAGTGGTAGTCATATTTTTCGCATTTTCAATAATTGTTTTGAAAGTTTGACTACTTGATTTTATTTCCAAAAAGTCAATTTTTTTGTTAATAATATGATCAAAAAATTTATAAATTTCTATTTTTCAGTCATAATTTATTTTGCGGTCGAGATCAATAATTGTTCAAAATAAAAAAATCTTAAAATTATGGATTTTTACATAATTTTTATAATAATTTTTAATTTTTTCAAGAAATTTCGGTGATTGTGCACAGATTTGCATAATTAAAATATTCTCAAAATATAAAATTGTAAAATCAGAAATTTGTTTAAAAAATAAAAATTTTTTATTATAAGAAATAAAGAAATTTTTAACAAATTCAACACTTATCTGAAAAGGGAAATTAAAGGCAGCAAGAAAACTCGAATTTTCAAAATTCAAAATTAATTTATCCACTATTCGATTTTCAAAAATTTCTTTATTTTTATTTAAATCAATGATTGGTTTATGCACTTCTTGGATAACAAAACCATTTTCGGGTTTTTCCTGAAAAAAAACTTGAAAATGGTTGTTAAATAGCATTTTTTTTTTAAACTCCACCAAAATTGTTTTTTTTTCTCAGTTTTTTAAAATAGACAAAAAAATTTGTTGATACGGTTTTTCAAGTAAGCTAATAAAATCATCCTCTGTAATTCAAAGCCCTGATAGCAAGTTCTTGTTTCTGAGCGTATATTTTAATGATGGAAGCGAAAATACATCACTAACTCTAATTCTTTTTAATTCAGAATCATAAGTGAAAGGAATTGAAAAAGTTTTTTTTGTTTTTTTATTATATATAAAAATTAAAGTTGCAATTAAAAAAACAAGAAAAAAAACAGAAACTAAAATAATTAGAGCGATTAATAAAAAAAGTTTAATATCTAGAAGCATTTCTATGAAATTTTCTCTATTGACTTATGCGTTTTTAAAAGAGTTTTTATCCCAGCATCGCCAGGAATATCAAAAAATTTAACTAAAATTGAATCGGCCCTGACTTCAAGAACGATTCCCTTCCCGAATTTTAAATGGCTAATCTGGTCGCCAGTTATAAATTCAATATTATCAGATTCGCTTCTTGCATAATTCAATTTACCGGTTGCATCAAGTTTACGGAACTGATATAACTGCTCCGCTTTAATTTTCATTTCTTTAATAAATGGGGAAATACTATTATAATCGCTTGCAAATTTATGGTTAAAATCACGAGAAACCGGTAAACTTCGATAGCCATTTGTTATGTATAAAACCCTCTTAGCACGAGTAACTGCTACAAAAGCGAGTCTTCTTTCTTCTTCGTATTCATCGCGCGAATTTAAATCCAGTACTTTTTGTGTTGGAAAAATTCCTTGGTTCATGCCAACAAGAAAAACATATTCAAATTCAAGACCTTTTGAAGAATGAACAGTTAAAAGATTTATTTTGTTTAGTGATTCTGTTTGTTCAAAATGCGAAATTGCGGCATAATCAAGATAATCAGCTAATTTTTTATCTGGGTTTTGGCTTTGCCAATTATCTAGTGTTTTGTAATATTTTTCCAAAAGCTCGCGCGTATCAGAGGCTTGTTTTGGATCCTTAATAGCATTAAAATAGTCAATTTTTTTTAAAAAAGAGTCTAAAACTTGCGAATAAAGTTTAAAAACAGATGGTCTTTTCTCTTCAATTTCAGTTTTAAATCTTTTTGCCGCAGAAATTCTTTCTAAAAGAGTTTTAATTTTAACTTGATTATCGTGACTTAAAGGAATTTTTCCATGTTTTTCCTTTAAATTTATCCTTCCTGAATAATAATTAAATAAAAAATCGTATAAGTTAAGGCCAAACTGTTCAGCTAAAGCAATTAATTTGCCAACAGTTACAGAACCAATTTTTTTTGGCGGTACATTTATTATTTGCTCAAAAGCATATGGATCCGAATTTTCGATTACTTTTAAAAAATAAACAGCATCCCGGACTTCCTTTTTAGCAGCTAACGGTGAGCTACCATGCTTAAAATACGGAATGTTGTGAGCATCTAATTTATCACTTATTTGACGAAAATAAAAATTTGAACGGGCGAGAATTGCAATATCAGAATAATTTACTTTGTTTTTTGTAATCAAATCAAGAATTTTATTATAAATTCACTCAACTTCGATGCCGCGTTCGCTTGTTAGGTCTTCAAAATGGATATCAATTTGTTCATTTGAGATAGCTACCAAATTTTTCTTAATTCTGTTTTTATTATTCGAAATTAAATGATTTGCGGCATCGAGAATATTTTGCGTTGAACGATAATTTTTATCTAGAACTACCGTTTGCAAATTAGGAAAATCTTTTTCTAAATTTAAAATTAATGAAGGATCGGCTCCTCGCCAAGAATAAATTGTCTGATCAGGATCACCAACAACAACTAAACGAGTTTTATTTTTAATAAAAAATTTTAAAATTGAATATTGAATTAACGAAGTATCCTGAAATTCGTCAACTAAAACAAAGTCAAACTTTTTCTGCCAACGACTAGAAATTTCTTCATTTATTTCAAAAGCAATTTTAGTATAAAGCAAAAGATCATCAAAGTCAATTATATTAGTTTCTTTTGTTTTTTCTACATACTTTTGATAAACTTGCGCTTTGATATTTTCAATTTCATTATTTGCTTTCAAAAACATTTCTTCGGGGGTTTTTTCTAAATTTTTCGCATTTGAAATAAATTGAATCGCTTGAAAAGCGCTTATTTTGGACTCATCACGGTCTTCATGTGATTTTAAATGTTTTCCTAAAAGTTTTTCGACAATGTTTCTTTGATCTTGTTCATCGATTATATTAAAACGAGGGTTATTAATCGGAATTTCCGCTAATTCAACAATTTTTTTTGCTTCTGTTCGTAAAATTAAATTACAAAGTGAGTGAAAGGTAAAAATATGTACATCTTTTGCTTTCTCCCCAACCAACTTTTCAACACGAACACGCATCTCCTCTGCTGCTTTATTTGTAAAAGTAAGGGCCAAAATTCGGTTTGGGTAAGTTAATGATTCATTAATTATATAAGCAATTTTTTTTGTTAGCACAGAGGTTTTCCCTGTGCCTGCCCCGGCAACAATTCTTAAATGGGCGCTATTAGTAATCACAGCGATTTTTTGCTTTTCATTAAGTTGTGATAAAATATTTTGCGATGACATATTTAATTCCCCTCCCAATAAACTGGAACAAAATTAGCCTGAATTGGATTTAAATAATTATTTTTCAAACTAGATTTTTTTAGATAAATTTCGGTTTTTGAATATCTGTCAACAATTGTTGTTTGTCTAGATCCTAAAATTGAAAGACTGTTAACTATCATAAAAAAAAAGTTAACTTTCGAAAATAAAGCGGGAAAACTAATGCTAATTTGTTGAAACAAACTGAGTTTTTGATTTTTAAAACGCTCAAAAAAATTAAAATCAATCCCAAAACTCAAGTCTAACAGCAAAGAGGCAATAAATAATGATATGATTCAGTTAATTGTTAAAAATATTTCTCTTTTGAATAAAATTTTAATTTTATCTTTAAAATTTAAATTTTCTATGAGAAAATAAATTTTACTATTAGTAAAAAATTGACCTAATGTTTGACTTGAAAAAGCAACAAATAAAATTCGGTAAACCATTGTTATAAAAAAAACATTTAAAATTCAAAAATAAAATTTCCATTTTGCCCAACTTGTTAAGATTAAAAGCAAATAAAAAAATAATAAAAATAATAAAAAAAGCAAAGCAAAATCAATCAACCCAGCAATAAAACGTCGTCAAAACCGTGCTCTTTCAAAATGATTTTTCAATTTTTTCCTTTTTTTACATTAAAATATTTTTATTTGTACGTGGAAAAGGAATAACATCACGGATATTTTCAATGCTAGTAACATACATCAAAAGTCGCTCAAAACCAAGTCCAAAACCACTAGATCCAGGGTTACCAAATTTTCTCAGATCCAGATACCATTGAAAATCCTCGATATTCATTTTCAATTCATGCATTCGTTCTAATAGTTTTTCATAACGTACTTCACGTTGTGATCCGCCGATTAGCTCACCAATTCCAGGAACTAAAAGATCAAAAGCAGCAACAGTTTGACCATCATCATTTTGGTGCATATAAAATGCTTTTAATGCTTTTGGATAATTTGTAATTACAACAGGCGAGTTAAAAATTTCTTCGGCTAAAAACCGCTCATGCTCCGTTTTTAAATCAGCGCCGAAAAACAAATCTTTTTCTTCAAACTTGTCTTGATGTTCTAAAAGTAATTCAATAGCTTTTTCGTAACTAATTTGACTAACTTGCGAATCACAGAATTGGATCAAACGGCGACGGAGGTTTTTATCTCCTACTTTTTCTAAAAACGTAAATTCATCCTTATTTCTAATTATAACTGATTTTATAACTTTTTGAACTAATTTCACAGCTAATTCAATAATTTGCTCTAAATTATAAAATGCAACTTCAGGTTCAATCATCCAAAATTCAGCAGCATGTTTTCGTGTATTTGATCGCTCAGCACGAAATGTTGGCGCAAAAGTATAAACTTTTTTAAAACCTAACGCATAAGCTTCGGCATGCAATTGGCCTGTGACACCTAAAGTTGTTTTTTTGTTAAAAAATTCTTTTTTTTCATCATCTACAATAAAAACTTCTCCCGCGCCTTCGCCATCATTTGAAGTTAAAATTGGTGCAGAAAAATTAATAAAACCTTGACGACTAAAAAACTTATGAATTTCATAAAAAAGTGATGATCTTAATTTCATTATCACACGAAATAAACGAGTTCGATGGCGAAAATGCGGCATTTGACGCAATATTTCAAGAGAAATTTCCTGATTTTGAATCGGAAAATTAGCGCTATAATTATGCCCTTTAATTTCAAAGTTTTCAACCAAAATCTCGCCAAATTGTTGACGCTCAGGGGTGTTTGAAAAGATGCCTGAAATTTCAATTGCCATTCCAATTGCCAAATTTTCAGTTTTTTCAAATTCAATAAGATCACTTTTAAGAACGCATTGCAGATTTTTAAATGATGAGCCATCATTTAATTCGATAAACATAATTTTTAAATTACCACGAATATTAGTAACTCATCCTTGAATTGTTACTTTTTTCTGATCGTGTAATTCAGGGTGTACACAAATTTCACTAATTGTCGCCAGCATATTTTTACTCCACATTTATAAAATTTATAAAATAAAATCTTTATTATTATACCATAAAATTTGGCTTTGCACTACTTGTTATTAGCATAAAAATTTGCATAAACCTTTTAAAAAAATTTTTTTAATCGACTTTTTAAAAGAAGGTGTAAAAATTGAATCTTTTACATAAAACATAATTAAAAAAAATCGAAAATAAAAAAACGGTAAAACGGTTATTGTAGTTAGAAATTAAAAATTTGTCGTAAAAAACAGAGTTGTAATATAGTATAAAAAAAATAAAATTTATAAAGTTGTTTCAATTTTAGTAAAAAAATTTTTAAACAAAACACAAAAATTTTGTAAATTCAAAAAAAGTTAAAAAACTCTAAAAAATACTTTAATTTTTATTTTTAGTATATAATTTATAGATCAAAAATGTACAAAAGAGTCAAACTTAAAGATAAACTAATTTCCAAGCTGATTAATTTAGAAACTAAAAGACAAAATAATCAAATTGAACTAATCGCAAGTGAAAATTATGCATCTGAAGACGTTCTTTTTGCAAATGGCACAAGTCTTAGCAATAAATATGGCGAAGGATATCCAGGAAAACGTTATTATGGCGGATGCAAATTCATTGATAAAATTGAGTTAATTGCAATCGAAAGAGCAAAAAAATTGTTTGGTACTAGTTTTGCAAATGTCCAACCTTATTCAGGATCAAGCGCAAATGCAGCTGTTTTTGCAGCAATTTTAAAACCAGGCGATAAAATTCTTGGGCTTGATTTAAATTCTGGAGGGCATTTAACTCACGGTTATAAAATTAATTTTTCGGGAATGTTTTATTTAGGTATTAGTTATTATTTGGATAAAAATGAACTTCTTGATTATGATGAAATTGAAAAAATAGCTGTAAAAACAAGGCCTAATTTAATTATTTGTGGCTATTCTGCTTATTCAGGGACAATTGATTTTATCCGGTTTCGCAAGATTGCTGATAAAGTAGGAGCTTTTTTACTTGCTGATATTGCACATATTGCTGGGCTTGTTGCAACAAAAAATCATCCTTCGCCAGTAGGAATCGCTCATGTGATAACCGCCACAACCCAAAAAACTTTGCGAGGGCCAAGAGGCGGCCTTATTTTAACAAACGATAAAGAAATTGCAGCTAAAATTGATAAAATTGTTTTTCCCGGAATTCAAGGCGGACCGCTTTTTAATACAATCGCTGCCAAAGCCGTCGCTTTTAATGAGGCATTACAACCTTGATTTTCACAATATTGCGCACAAATTGTGAAAAACGCTAGTCATTTTGCAAATGAATTTAAAAAAAAGGGGGTTAGACTCATTTCAAATGGAACAAGAAATCACCTTTTTATAATTGATGTTCTTAATTCCTATAATTTAAACGGCAAACAAGCCCAAATTTTATTAGAATCAGTTAACATTATCACAAACAAAAACACCATCCCCAACGATTCTTTAAGTCCTTTTGTAACTTCAGGACTTCGTTTAGGAACCCCAGCAATGACCTCGCGTGGTTTTAAAGAAAATGAATTTAGTCAACTAGCTGAAATAATTGATTTTGTTCTACGAAAAAAAGAACTAAACCCTCTAGAAATTGCGGAAATTAAGGCAAAAGTGGAACACCTAGCGCTGAATTTCCCAATTAAAAGAAGTTACTGAACCTAAAAAGTTTGTTTTTGTAATAAATTGGCAAAAAAGCTATGAATTATTGCATATTTTACCTTTTTGTTAGTTTTTTTTTTTTTTTTTTATAAAGTTGTCAGCGTATTTCCAAAAGCGAAAACAAAGCCGCCAACAAGAAAAATTACGCAAAGAATTATATGTAAATTATATTTTGCTCGTTGCCAAGCAGGCAAAAACATACCTGTTTTTTCATAACTTAAGTGCTTTCTGCTAGGATTTTCGTTTTTTCAATCTTTAATCTGTAATTCTTTATATTTTTTTATTTTGTTTCTTGTATATTTATGAAAAGAAATTGAAACAAATGCTAACACAAAAAAAATAACTGAAAGCGTAATTAATATAGGCTGTGGAAGATTGATAACCCTAATTCCCGTGTAAAATGGATTAGTTTTCATATCCTATCCTAAAAGTTTTACAATTTTAATGATTAAAATCAAAAATAAAAAGTTGCAACACTTTTAATATCAAAATAACAAATTCGTCAATTTTTATAACAGAAGTTCACCATCAATTTATTGTTTTAACTTTAATTCAATTTAAGATGTTCCTCGATTTAGTTTTTAACATTATTAGTCCCCATTTTTAAACTTATTTAAATAATACCATAAAAAATGTTAAAATTGTTATAAAATATAAAAGTACTGGTATCTAAATCTAATTTTATTTTTGTATTTTTTGTATTTTTAAAATAAATGAATTTTATTTCAAAAAACCATTAAAATTTATAATAAAAAATATTAACATTTTTTCTTTTATAAGATTTTGGCTGCTAAAAAATCTATGAGTTTATGAATCTTTTAATATAGAAACAAATCTTTCATTGATTTAATTTTTCAAAAACTACAAAAATTAATTAAAGATTTTTAGTTTTTGGTAAAATTAGATCCTACAGCACTAGTAGAAAGCGCTAGCAGAATAAATATAATAGTAGAAAAAGATAAAATTTTATGAATAAATTAGACGAACATATTAAATTAAAAGTAAAAAATAATTACTATAACCAATCAGTTTCACCTCTTGAATATGCTCTTAATAATTTTTCCGGAAAGATGAGATCTGTAAACTGAAATATCATTAACGACCCAAAAGATCTAGAAGTTTGAACTAGAGTGGTGCAAAATTTTTGAATTCCAGAAAAAATTCCACTATCAAATGATCTTGAGTCATGAAGAACTTTATCGCCGACTTGAAAACAAGTTATTACAAGAACTTTTACAGGTCTAACTTTGCTTGATACAATTCAGGCAACAATTGGTGATGTTGCACAAATAAGTCATTCACTAACTGATCATGAACAAGTAATTTATACAAATTTTGCTTTCATGGTCGGGGTTCATGCCCGTTCTTATGGTTCGATTTTTTCCACTCTTTGTTCAAGCGAAGAAATTGAAGAAGCTCATAATTGGGTGATAAATAACGAAAAATTACAAAAAAGAGCGAGAATTCTCATACCTTTTTATGTTGATTCAGATCCTTTAAAATCAAAAGTTGCCGCGGCTTTAATGCCTGGTTTTTTGCTTTATGGTGGTTTTTATCTTCCTTTTTATCTTGCAGCACGGTCAAAACTTCCAAATACATCAGATATTATTCGTCTAATTTTACGCGATAAAGTTATTCATAATTATTATTCGGGATACAAATTTCAAAAAAAAGTCGAAAAATTAACAACTGAAAAACAAGAGGAAATAAAAAAATTTGTATTTGACTTACTATATAAACTAATTGAACTTGAAAAAGATTATCTTTATGATTTATATTCTGAAGTTGGACTTGCAGAATCAGCGATAAAATTTAGTATATACAATGCCGGAAAATTTTTACAAAACCTCGGTTATGATTCGCCTTTTTCAAAAGAAGAAACCGAAATTGAGCCTGAAATTTTTAGTCAGTTATCAGCAAGAGCCGATGAAAATCACGACTTTTTTTCAGGAAATGGCTCTTCTTATGTAATGGCCCTTGCTGAGGAAACTGAAGATGAAGACTGGGAATTTTAAAATGTTAAATAATATAAATAATGAAAATAACAATAAAAATAAATCAAGCCCTGTCAAACCAAAAGGAGAAGTTTTTGTTGTTTATTTTTCATCAATTTCCAATAATACTCACCGTTTTGTTGAAAAATTAAACTTCAAAAAAGAAAGAATTCCTGTTGAAATAAATCAAAATTTAACAGTTATGAAAGATTATGTTCTCTTTTGTCCTACTTACAGCGGCGGAAACGGGCTAACTAGTGGCGCTGTGCCTAAACAAGTGATAAAATTTTTAAATAATGAACAAAACCGTAAATTTTGCAAAGGAGTAATCGCCTCTGGAAATACAAATTTTGGCGACACTTTTGCGCTTGCAGGTTCAGTTATATCAAAAAAATTAAATGTTCCTTTTTTATACAGTTTTGAATTGTTAGGAACAAATGATGATGTTGTTAAAGTCAGAGAAATATTAAAAGATTTTTGAGGAACTTAAATGAATAAAAAAAATTTAAAATTAAATTTTAACTCAAACCAACAAGAAAGTTATATCAGTTTAAATGCAAATGCAAAACTATATGCAAAACATCCTGATTCTTATAAATTTGATTTATTAGCGGCAAAAAAGTATATCGAAGAAGAAATTAATCCAAAATTTAAATTTTTTGCTTCTTTTAAAGAAAGAATTAACTTCTTAGTTAGTCAAAAATATTACGATCCTGAAGTTATTAGTCAATATTCATTTACTGAACTTGAAAAATTAAATGAAAAAGCATGAAGTTATAATCATTTTTTCCCATCTTTTATGGGCGCATTTAAATTCTATTCAACTTACGGTCTTAAATCTAATGATAATTTAACATATTTTGAGCATTTTCCCGATCGCGTTTTATTAAATAGTTTGTTTTTAGGTAAAGGAAATTTTAAAAATGCCGAAAAAATTCTTGAACAAATTATGTTAGGTAGATTTCAACCAGCAACTCCGACCTTTTTGAATGCTGGAAAATTAAAAAGGGGAGAATTTGTGTCTTGTTATTTAATTCGCGTTGAAGATAATATGGAGTCGATTTCACGGGCAATTACAACATCTTTACAACTTTCAAAACGTGGTGGTGGTGTAAGTGTTCTTCTGACAAATTTACGTGAGCAAGGCGCGCCTATTAAAGATATTCAAAATCAAGCAACTGGAGTAATTCCTGTTATGAAAATTCTTGAGGACTCATTTTCATATGCAAACCAATTAGGTCAGCGTCAAGGTGCAGGCGCTGTTTATTTAAATGTTCATCATCCAGATATTCTTGCATTTTTAGACACAAAAAGGGAAAATGCCGATGAAAAAATTAGAATAAAATCGCTTTCCCTTGGAGTCCTAATTCCAAATATTACTTTCGAATTAGCAAAAAATAATGAAAAAATGGCACTGTTCTCGGTCTATGATGTTGAAAAAGTTTATAAAAAAGCATTTAGCGACATTTCAATTACAGAAAAATATTATGAAATGCTTGAAAATCCGAATATTAAAAAAACCTTTATTTTGGCAAGAAAACTCTTTAAAATTATTGCAGAATTACACTTTGAAAGCGGCTATCCTTACATTTTATTTGAAGATACTGTAAATAAAGAAAACGCTCATCCAGATCGTGTTGTAATGTCAAATTTATGCAGCGAAATTACCCAACCTTCGACTCCAAGCACGTTTTTAGCCGATCTTAGTTTTAAAAAAACAGGGCAAGATATTTGCTGTAATTTAGGATCGATAAATATCGATAAAGCAATGGAATCTGGGGTTAATTTTGAAGAAATGGTTTATTATGCTGTTCTTTCGCTTGATATTGTTTCGCGAAATTCTGATTTATCAGTTGCTCCTTCAATTGAAAAAGGCAATAAACTAAACCATGCAATTGGCCTCGGCGCAATGAACTTACACGGATTTTTTGCAAAAAATGAAATAAATTATGATTCTGCAGAAGCTCTTGATTTTACCAATATTTTTTTCTATTGTCTTGCTTTTGCCTCATTTAAAGCTTCGCAAAAACTTGCGCAAATTTATGGTCCTTTTGCTGGATTTGAAAAAACGAAATTTGCAACTGGCGAATATTTTGATAAATATATCAAAACAGACCCAAATACTTTTTTACCAAAAACAACAACAATTAAAGAACTTTTTGCAAAATATAATGTTTTTATTCCAACTCAGAAAGACTGAATTGAACTTGTAAAGCAAATAAGAAAAACCGGAATTGCGAATTCACATCTAATGGCTGTGGCCCCTACAGGTTCAATTTCTTATCTTACTTCTTGCACTCCGTCGCTTCAGCCGGTTGTTGCTCCAGTCGAGGTAAGAAAAGAAGGGAAATTAGGAAGAATATATGTTCCTTCTTATAAATTAAGTCATAAAACATACAACTTTTACCAAAAAGGAGCATACGAACTAGGGCCTATTCCAATTATTAATATTGTTGCAGAAGCTCAAAAACATGTTGACCAGGCAATTTCAATGACCTTATTTATGACAGACAAAGCGACAACTCGAGATTTAAATCTTGCATATATTTACGCTTTTAAAAAAGGTTGCAAATCAATTTATTATGTACGGATTCGCCAAGATGTTCTTGAAAATTCCGAAAATTATGAAACCTGTCAATCTTGTGTAATTTAAAAAACAGCATAAATTAAACAATATTAGCTTAAATTAAAAAAATTAAAATGATGGAATGGTTTAAAATAATTATTAATTTATATTTTAACAAAAAAGGAGCTTTAAAATTTTTATAAAAGAAAATTTTTGTTCTAGATTTAACAAAATAGAAAAAGTCCATTCATTTAGAAATCTTTTTTGTTCTGATTTAATAAAAAAATTAAATTTTATGATTTAAAACAAACTAAATTTGTCCTCATTTACGTAAGGTTTTTTTTGTTTTTGTTGAAACTTTAAGACGAATTTTTTGCCTTGAGGCAGTTTTTATTGTAACTTGTTGTAAATTCAGGTTAAATTTACGTTTTGTCGCATTAAGCGCATGAGAACGATTGTTGCCGCTTAATGGGCCACGCTGTGAAATTGGGTCTTTTCTTGCCATTTTGGCTCCTAAAAAATAGTTATTATGAGTTATTTATATTAATTAATTTTTTGTTGAAACTAATTTAACAATCTTTTTAAATTCTAAATGATGATGAATTGCCATTTCTGCAAGCATTTTACGGTTAATTTCGATATTTGCTTCCTTAATTTTATACATTAGCTGCGAATAAGAAATTCCGTGAGTACGTGCAGCGGCATTAATTCGCGAAATCCACATTTTACGCATATCGCGCTTGCGCTGTTTGCGATCGCGAAATGAATAAGTTCATGATTTAATCACAGCTTGTTTTGCAACTTTAAAACCAATTGATTTATGCCCTCAGTATCCTTTCGCTAATTTTAATCAACGACGACGACGCTGACGGGTTACACTTCCACCCTTGACTCTCATTATAAGTATGTCCTCCCTTTTTATAATATTGTTAAAAAATTTATTTTTACACTAAATTAATTTTTTTAATCGTTTAAAATCCGAAGAATGCATCAAAGTTGCTTTTCTAGATTGACGTTTTTGCTTTGTTGTCTTACTTTGAGCAAGATGAGAACGATAAGCATGCCCGTGTTTAACTTTTCCAGTTGCAGTAACTTTTACTCTTTTTTTGATTGCGGATTTAGTTTTTAGTTTAATTTTAGGCATTTTCTTCCTGTTTTTGTTTTTCTTCATATTCGAGTAATTCTTTTAACTGTTTTGATGAAGTGAATTTTGGAAGTTTTTTTCGATCTCGTTCAAGATGCAACACTAAAAAATTACCATTTTGTGAAATTTCCTTGCTTTTTTTAGCGATATATTTTAACTGTTCATAAAAAATATCAAGTGTTATTCTACCTTGTTCAACCCTTGTAATTTCACGTCCACGAAAACGTAGTGCAATTTTGACACGATCACCGTCAAGAATAAATTCACGCGCTTTTTTTGACTTCACTAATATATCTTGCATATTTATATTAAAGCTGACACGAATTTCGCGATTGTTGGTAAAAGATTGCTTTTCTTTTTCTTCCTTTTTCTTTTTTTTTATGTCATAACGAAATTTGCCGTAGTCAAGAATTTTTGCAATTGGGACTTTTTGAACTTGATTATCCTTAGTTTTGACTTCTTTAATTGAAATTAAAACCAAATCAAGCCCATTTGATTTAGCCATTTGAATCGCTTCTTTTGTTGGCATTTTCCCAATTTTTTCATTGTCACTACCAACTAAAAAAATGTTTGGAAAAGATATATTTTCGTTAATTTGATGTTCTTGTGATGGTTTTTTTTGAAAAAGACTTTTTGGATTCAAAACTTATATTTCACTCCATATTAAATCATTTAGTAAATTTTTAGAAAAATACTAAAAAGCGGATTCAATTACGCTTTTAGACAAAAAAATAATAATTTTTGTTTGTCAGGTAAACCCAAGATCAGCAAGATCTTCAGGTGAGAGCGAATCTACTTTCTGCAAATAAAAATTTGCACCCTAAATTATACTATAAAAATAAAAAATTATAAAAAAGTTGAAAAATTTAATAGACAAATTGCACCATTTTTTCGTTTTCAACAACTAAAAATGTATCGCCTTTTTCAACACCAAATGGCTTTAAAACTTGTCGGGCTAAATTAAAATCCTTTTTGATTTCAGCAAATTCGGAAATTGAATTAATTGAAACAAAAACAGAAGATATAATCCCAAAACCATTAATTAATTTTTCGTTATTAACAACGCCGATTACGGCCGTATTTGGACGGAATTTAGCAATTGTTTTCAAAAGCTCGCCTGTTCGTGATAAAACAACTGTGTATTTTATTTCTTTTTCATAGGCAAGATGCGCTAATTTATGGGCTATTTTGGCTCTTTGTCCTTTTGAGTTTTTAGTAATTACCGCTAGTTGTTTTGTATAGAAAAGTTTATTATAAAATTCTTTTTCCGCTCTTTTATTAATAATTGCCATTACTTGCACTGACTCAATTGGGAATTGCCCCTGAGCCGATTCGCCTGATAACATTGTAGCATCAGCGCCTAATTCGGTTGCTCAATATACATCAGAAACTTCGGCTCTTGTTGGGTGAGATGATTTTTCCATTGAATCTAACATTTGTGTTGCGACAACAACAGTTTTTCCGGCAAAACGACATTTACGAATAATTCTTTTTTGTTGAAATGGAACTTCTTCATAAGGAACCTCAAGACCTAAATCACCACGCGCAATCATGATTCCATCAGATAATTCAATGATTTCGTCGATATTTTCAAGGCCAAGTGTTGATTCAATTTTGGAGATAATTTGAATGTGAGAACCACCGTTTTCATCTAAAAGTTTACGTAATTCACGGACATTTTCGCCAGAATTTACAAAAGATGCGGCAACATAGTTAATATTCTCTGATATCCCAAAAAGGATATCATCAATATCTTTTTGGGATAAAAAAGGAAGCGAAAATGCAACTCCTGGTAAATTAAGTCGTTTATTTGGTTTTAAAATATGAGAATTTTTTGTTTTAACAACAATCTTTCCCGGTTCGATTTCAACAACAATAGACTGTAATTTCCCATCATCAAAAAGAACTTTATCACCAATTTTTAAATCATTTTCTAGTTGATGTGATACTGTTATTATTTGCGCTGTTCCTTCAAAATTTTTGTATGAATCTGTATCGGTTAGAACAATTAAACGTTGATTTGCAAGAATTTTTTGAAATCCGTTGAGAATCTTGCCAACGCGAATTTCTGGCCCTTTTGTGTCTAACATAATTGAAATTGGGATTTTAAGTTCTTGAGAAAGTCGGCGGGCGCTATCGAATTTTTGTTTTTGTTCAGCGTAATTCCCATGCGAAAAATTTGCACGTATTACACTAACTCCAGATAATACTAATTTTTTTAAAACCTCATAATCTTGCGTTGCAGGACCAATTGTTGCTATTATTTTCGTTCTTTTTGAAATATAATTTTTCATATTATTCATATTTTTGAAAGAATTTCCCTTGTATGTATTTGGTTTATTGAAAAATATAAAAAGTGCTAGTTAATTATTAGTAATTATAAACTTAATTAAGAAATTTATTAGTAAATTTTTAATGTTTTTTTGAAAAATTCAGAACCTAAACCTTCAAATTCAAGATTTTTGCCAATTTTTGCTTTGTCTATAAAAATTTCAAACTGTTTTTTCCCTTTATTTTCCGGACAAATTAAGTTAATTGTTTGCAAATTTTCCCAATTAAAAGAAAATAAGATATGATTAAGACTTAAATTATTAATTAAAACTTTAAAACTATTATCAAATTTGTCAAAATTAATAAGAAAATCAAATACAAACTTATAAAAATCAAAAATTTCATCGCCATTTTTTGCTTTATATTTGCCCAAAATATTGACCTGATTTGGTGAATTTCCAACGAAAGCATATATATCAACATTAATATTATTAGATTTAAACTCAAGTGTTTTGATTAAATTATCAGCAAAACAATCTGAACCAATTTTCGAAATTCAGCTAGGAATTACAAGGTTTTTTATTTTATTATTAGCAAAAACAGAATTATTTAGTTGCGTAACTTTTTTTGGGAACTCAATTTTTCTGATTAGATTTGCCTCAAAAGCTGAATCTAAAATAGTTTCTATATTGCTACCAAAAATAATCTTTTTAATTTTATTCAACATAAAAGCCGATTCGCCAATTTTTAAAAGCGAATCGGGCAAAATTAATTTGTTTATATCTAAATTCAGTCCTGAAAAAGCAAAATCAGCAATTTCTTGAAAATTAAAAAAAGATAAATCAAGAATTTTGTTATGAAAAAATTCTTGATTATTAATAATTTTAATAGCAATTTTGCGAGTTAATAGTAAAAATTGCACTTTTTTCCTAAATTTTTCTTTTTTTTTAATAATTTTAATTTTTTACTTAACTTTGAGTGAAAGGAGATTAAAATAATGAAAAGCCAATCAAACAAAAACTTAGTTAAACTAAGTGAAAAAGTTAAAAATGAAACCGGTGGAGCTGGAGTTCTAGCAGGAGTTGCTGGACTTGCAACTGCTGTTGCAAAATTAACGCCCGCACTACTCGGAATTGCAGCAATTTATAGAACTTTTAAAACAGGTTCTGGTGAAATAAAAGGTGATGGCCATTCTGTTAAATGAGATGACTCGAAAGCGGCTAAAGCCGAAGCCGAAAAAGCAATAAAACAACCAATCTACTTTATTTATTAGATTTTAAATTTTGTCAATTTTTTTCTAAAAAAGTATTTAATAACAACTATTTTTTCAAATTTTGAATCTTATATATTTATTTATAAATTATTTGATCGTGTTCTTTTTGCCCATATTCTACAATAAAGGCTTCAATTAAATCAATGGCGGCTTTAATATCTGATAGGCTAATTAGTCCATAAGTTGAGTGTAAATAACGTTGTGGAATTGAAATGCTAACAGTTGGAGTCCCATATCCTGAATATTGCAATTTCTCAGCATCGGTTCCGCCACCTTGGGACACATAACGATAAATAGGGATATTTTTAGCTTTAGCAATACGGAAAAGAGTTTCAACCAGGCGCGGGTCCATTAAAGCGCCGCCATCAGCAATATCGATTGCGACACCTGCGCCTAATTTTTGTACCCCAGGAATTGCTCCTTCAGTATCATGTGCAGCACCAGTGTCTATTGCAAAAGCAATATCAGCATCAACCATTTTGGCAACCATTTTTGCACCACGGGAACCAACTTCTTCTTGCACTGTGCCTACTAAAATTGGATTAGATTTTAACTTTTTTTTATGTAAACGGTGTGCTAATTCATCAATGACAACCACGCCTGCGCGGTTGTCGATTGCTTTTGATGCAAAAAAATCATTATTTTGCATTAAAAAACTAGGGTTGTTAAAATAAATTCTATTACCGATTTCAACAGCTGCTTCCTCAGCTTCTTTTTTTGACCTAAAGCCAAAATCAAAATAAAGATCTTTCACTAGTAAAGCTTTTTCAATTTTTTCCCGCTCCATGATGTGGATTGAGGTGTGGCCAGCAACTCCAAAGAATTCTTGACCTAATGAATTTATTAGTTTAAATCTCGCACCGATTACCGCATTTCCTCAAATTCCACCAATTGATTTTACTTTAATAAAACCTTTTTCGGTAATGTCTAAAACAATAAAGCCAACCTCATCCATATGAGCCGCTACAACAACTTTTGGCCCTGAATTTGACTTTCTTTTTTGCATAATCAAAGAACCAAAACCATCACGAGAATAAACAATATCAAGCTTTTCTGTTGATTTTTTTAACTCAGCAACAATTTCATCTTCATATCGTGACATTCCATCAAGGTCACAGTATTTTTTCATTTTTTCTAATATTGACATAATAAAATAAACCTTTCTTTAAGCTTTAAGTTTAAGTAAGTAAATTATCAAAATTATACACTTTTTTTATTAAAGGTTTCAATTGATTTCTGACTGGTTTTTTTGCTTTAAAAAAATGTTTATTTTCTTAAAAACATCAGAATGTTTTAAGGATTTTGCAAAACTAAAAGGTGAAGGATGTGAATAAAAAAATACTTTTTGTTTTTCAAAATTAACATTTTCAACTGATGTTTTTGCTTTTTGACCTAATAATAAAAAAATAATATCAACTTTATTTTCAACAATAAATTTTATCAAATTGTAACTAAAAATTTCTCAACCTATATTTGCATGAGAATTTGGGCTTGATTTTCTAACAGACAAAACTATATTCAACAACAAAACTCCTTGTTTTGCCCAATTTTTAAGATTCCCGTCTTTTTTTGAAAAATCAGGATAGGAATTTTTTATTTCTTCGAACAAATTTTTAAGTGAAGGAGGCAAGATTTTTGCCTTTGTCGAAAATGCAAGTCCATCGGCTTGCCCTTCTTGGTGATAAGGGTCTTGACCAATAATCACTATTTTTAAATTATCAAAATCAGTTATTTTAATCGCGTTAAATAAATCACCTTTTTTTGGGAAAACTTGGTAGTTCTTATATTCAATTTCTAATTTTTTCATTAATTCATGAAAATACGTTTTTTTAGTTTCGCTTCTAAAAAAGCTTTCAAAACTCAGTTTTGTTTTCATTTTTAAAATTATAGCAATAAAAAACAAAAAAATATTTTCTCCATTTAAAAAAAAAAAAAAAATGGTATAATTTCTTCGTTAGGTTAACCAACCATCTCATACCAAAAAGGTTTAAACCTGATTTCTAAATTCAGTGCCTTGAGGATGATATTCATAAGGAGAAACTTATGTTTGCAATTATTAAATCCGGTGGTAAACAGCTTAAAGTTGAAAAAGATCAAATAATTTACGTTGAAAAAATCAACAAAAATGAAGGCGAAAGTGTAACTTTTGCCGATGTTTTGTTTATTAATGGTAAAATAGGCGCTCCATTTGTTAAAAACGCAAGTGTTACAGGAATTATCGAAAAACAAGGGAAAGCGAAAAAAATTGTTGTCTACCGGCACAATCCAAAATCAACACACAAAAGAAAATTAGGTCATCGACAACCGTTTACAAAAGTAAAAATCACGGAATTGAAAGGATAGTTTAAAAAATGGCAAAGACCAAAGCAGGTGGATCCACCAAAAATGGCCGAGATTCGGCTGGAAGAAGACTTGGGCAAAAAATTGCTGATGGCCAATTTGCGCTTACCGGTTCAATCATTTATAGACAAAGAGGGACTAAAATTTATCCTGGAAAAAATGTCGGAATCGGCGGTGATGATAGTTTGTTTGCCCTTGTTGATGGAATTGTTAAATTCCAAAAAAAAAGAAAACGTAAATACGTAAGCATTATGATGGCTAACTAATTTAGACCCAAATAGGTTCCAAAAAGATCAAGCTTAAAGCTTAAAACAAATGGCAAACAATAACTTTTTTTAAAAAAACTATAAATTACAGAACTTTTCAATTTTTATTGCTAAACTAAACTGTGAAACTACAGAAAACAACAAAACCTTATATCAAGTTTTTTGACTAAATAAATTCTAAAAAACTATAATTTCATAACTAGTTTTTTAGAAACATACTAAAAACTTTATTAAAACGCTCAGGATTCTCGCTATAAATTAGGTGACCAGTTCTGGGAATAATTTCAGTTTGAACATGCCCAATTAATTTTTCAAAATACTCTTTAGTTTCTTGCTGCAACACAATTCCATCTTTTTCGCCTAAAACAAGAAGTGCGGGACATTTTATTTGCTTAAGCCCCTCTTCAATTTGATCCATCATATTATTTTTTAAAAAATTTCGAGAAAGATCAACAATGTTTTTATTGTTAAAATATTCATAATTAAAAAAAGTTTTAGCCCATTTTAAATATTTTGGATTTTTATACTTTTTTTTATCATATTCATAAATAGTCAAAAATTCAAGCATTTCTTCTGGAGTTTTTGGAAAAAATTTTTCATAGAACAAATCCTTTAAGGGAAGATTCGCTTTATTCATTGGGGCTATAAAAACAATTTTCGAAATTATCTCAGGAATTCTTTTATAAATCAAAGCTGCATTTGCTGCCCCCATTGAATGCCCGACTAGAATAACTTCTTTTAGATTCAATTTTTTAATAAAATCAACTGTTAAATCCGCATAATATTCTAAATAAAGTTGGTTTTCGGTAGCTGGTGTTAAATTATTTCCAGGCAAGGTAAAACTGTAATAATTTATTCCAAGTTCTTTATTAATCGCCTCAATTGAACTTCAAAATACATTATGATTTGAATTAAAACCATGGCAAAAAACAACATTAATTTTGTTAAAAGGGCTTTTATTGATTAGAAAAGGATATTCCCAGTTTTCTAAAATACTTTTACTTTTCGCTTTTGAGCAAAAAAAGTGTTCTGGCTCTGGTTCAGAATTCCCCATTTTAACCTACCTTTTCATTTAAAATTTTACTTATATATTATATTGTATTATATTATAATATTGGTTAACTTTTGTTATTTTTAAATTTTAAAAAATTTACTCAAAATATTTGGAAAATTTAGAAGTTTGTGGTAAAATTTATGTGCCACTAGAATAATAACCTTGTAACCTGGTCAGGATAGAAATATAGCAGCCATATCGAGAAGTATTGTGTTTAGTGGTTTTTTATATATATAAAAAATGGGTAAAACACTATGCCTTCTCGAGAAAAAAACGAAACAAAAAATGGGTCATGCTCTTGTGCGAGTCAAAAAAATCATAATTTTGCAAAATGTTTAAAAAAACAACTAATTACACGTGCAGAACGGGAAATTTTTCAGCTTAACCAAGACAAAATTAACATTAAAAACTTTTGAAAACGAAAAACATTATCAATCACAATGATGGCATTTTCTTCAATTCTTTTTACTTTAGGTGTTACATTTTTCCTTGGTTTTGCAAAAACCCTGCCCACTGGTGTCTCTGCAATTCCCGCTTTGATTACAATAATAGTTAACTCACAATACAATGTTGATATTAGTTGAACTTTTGCCTTAATATACTTTGCAATTAATATTCCGTTAATGATTTTCACGTTAGTGAAAGTCGCAAATAAAAGTTTTAGTTATCTTACTTTTATTTGACTTTTTTTCCAAATTATATGAAACCAAGTTTTTTCGCTAGATAGTCCAATAAAAAATTTTTTAGTTAAAAATATTTTAATTGGTGATGGAAATGGAAAAGGTTCTTGAACATTATTTTATTACACAATTATTGGTGCAATTTTATCAGGCTGGTCTATAGGAATTGCCTGAAAATTTGGCGGCTCTGCTGGTGGAACAGATTATATAACTTATTTAATAGCGTTAAAGTATCGCAAACCTATTGAGAAAATAATGTTTAGTATTTCAATATTTTTTGGACTTCTTTCGCTAGTTTTACTTTATTTTATTGAGCCTTTGCAAGTTGATAGTCAACTTTTTGGACAAAAACTATTTGCGCTGTTCCTTTATTTAATCGTAAGTTCAACGATTGTGGGTAGAATTTATCCAAAATATGGTAAATTACTTTTACAAATTTACACAAATGAACCCGAAAAAATTATTCAACATTTCAAATCAATCAAATACTGACATTCTTATAATATCTGAGAGGGAATTTCTGGTTATACAAATCAGCGACAATGACGTGTTGAGACAATAATTTTCACTATTGAGAAAAAGGCAATTTTAGAAGAAGTTGCAAAATCAAAGGTAAATTTTTGATATTCAGCAACAAGAATTTTACAAACAACCGATCGATTTGATGCAACAAAAATTCATTAAACTAAAACTTATATTTTACCTTAAATATTTTTTTGAATTATAATCATCAAAGATTTTTAAGTTATAATTACTAACTAGGGTTTCTCTTCTCTTGCCTGTTTTTTAAAATTATTTTTTTAAATGTAGAAAACACAAATTATATGAAAAAAAATTTTATTCTTGATTTTGCTGCAAAAAACATAAAAGAAAAAAAGTTAACTTTTAGAATCGGATTGTCCCTCTGAACTTTACTAGTTTTTGCTTATATGATTTTTGTAATGAATTGAGGCTTTGCTTCTGCCGGACTAAACGGCAAAGCAGGAGTAAGTGGTTATTTAGGCCATTTTTTCCCAAATGTAAACGAGGCACCAGGTACTGTTGTAAATCAAGCAGTTAACTGAGGAATTACAATCGGACGTGGAATTGGCTCAGTTTTAGTTGGGTGATTAATTGTTAGAATTTCACATAAATATACAGTAATTTTATCATTAATCTTTATGCTTTTTGGAATCGTTGCGCCTTTTTCGCCTACTTATGCAGGTTTTATAATTTTAAGAACAATTTTTGCAATTGGCGGAACAATGCAAATTATTTTAATTCAACCAGTTGTTTCAAATTATTTAAACCAAAGACAAAAAGCTGTTATTTCACAATTCTCACCATTTTTTTACCCAATTGGCACAATAATAACTCTTATTCCTTTTGCAGGAATTATTGGAGAAAATGCCCAAAAAGTTGTTCGCGATAATTGGCAAATTGTTTTTTTAGTTATTGGCCTTTTAACTCTAATCCCGCTAATCGGCTATATAATTTTAGGCACTAAATTTGATTTATACCCCGCAAATATTGCCAAAAAAGACAATCAAGAAACACTAACTTTAATGAAGTTTTTCAAACAAAAAGATACTTGATACTGAACAATTTTATACGGTTCATGACTTGTTGCAGTTATTTTCCCCTTTACATTTTCAAAGCCGATTTTCCACAGGTTAATTGGTGATTCTTCTGAAATTTTTAATGATAAAATTTCCGTTTTCCTAATTTTCTTTTTAACTGGCGTATTTGTTGGGCCTTTTACAATCGGTCTTTTTTCAAAATATCAACTCCAAAGACGAAAATATATTTCAACAATTATTGGTATTGGAGTATTTTTTTACGTGCTAGCGACCATAGTTTTTGTTACAAAAGTGGGCAAAAATCCCGCTTTTGCTAAAACTTATACCGATGGCTGAACTTGATTGTTCTTATTTTTAGGGCTTTTTATGGGAATTTGTCTCTGAGGAATTCAAGGGGTAATATTAAATTTACCGCACGAATATCCAGGCACAAATCCTTACTCTATCGGTTTTCAATTTGGACTAATCTGAGGGCTTGGATATACTGCTTTTACCATTGCTACCATTATAACTTCGTTAATTAATATGCCACCAGGTATTGACATAAAAAAATTAGACCCTAATAATGTCGATGGTTATGCCCTTGGCGCTTATATTCTAATTATTATTTTCTCCCTTGTTTCTTCAATTGGCTTAGCTTTATTAAAAGAACCAAACCCAAATTATAAAAGACTGTTAAAAATACGTAGTTTTTCCGAAATTGAGCGTATTAAAAATGAGCGTATTAAAAAATAATATTCCGCCCCTTATTTTCTATAAGTATAAGTATAAAGTGTTAAAATTTTTGTTGGGACGATAATAAAAATTTGCCCAAATTTAAAAAACTAACAAAAAAGGAGAAATTTAATTTATGAAACCGATTAAAATAGCACTAATTGGCGCTGGAAACGTCGGAAATTCTTTCCTTTATGCGGCAATGAATCAAGGTCTTGCTTCTCATTATGGAATTATTGATATTAGTCACAGTTTTGCTGAAGGTAATGCTTTTGATTTTGAAGATGCCTCAGCTTCTTTACCCCGTCCTTTTAGCATTTTTCCTTATGAATATAGCGACTTAAAAGATGCAGATTTTATTATAATAACTGCAGGTCGACCACAAAAACCTGACGAAACTAGACTAGAACTTGTTGCTGGTAATATACAAATTATCCGAGAAATTGCTTTTAAGGTTAAAGAAAGTGGATTTAGCGGAATTAGTATCATCGCTTCAAACCCGGTTGATGTACTTACTCGCGCCTATCGTGAAGCATCAGGGTTTTCTGACCAAAAAGTTATTGGTAGCGGCACTATTTTAGATACTGCAAGACTTCAATTTGCAATCGCAAAAAAGGCAAATGTTTCGCCAAATTCAGTTCAAGCCTATGTTATGGGAGAACATGGTGATTCATCTTTTGTCGCCTATTCTAACATCAAAATTGCCGGCGAATGTTTTTGCAATTTTTCAAAAATAACAGGAATTAACGCTTCTAACTACGAAGAAAAACTAGAATTCCCAGTCTCTCGTCGCGCCTATGAAATCATTAATCGAAAAAAAGCAACATTTTACGGAATTGGCGCTGCATTAGTTCGAATTGTTAGAAATATTATCGAAGATTCAAAAAATATTTTAATTGTCGGAGCAAATTTACGTGGCGAATACGGATTTAGCAACGTAAATATTGGCGTTCCTGCCATTATAGGGGCAAACGGAATTGAAAAAATTATCGAAATTAACCTAAACAAAAAAGAAAAAGCAAAATTTGCAAAATCTGTTGAAATTATTGATACAATTTACAAAAACGCAATAAAAGACATCTAATTTTTAAAAATTGCAATTTTTATTTATTTTTATTAAAATAAATTCAATTAAACAACTGCCATTATATTAAAAAATACTATAAATTTATAGTATTTTTTAATATTTTGATAAATTCTTAAAACCTAAATTTAAAATTAAAAATCTAATCCTTTCTTAACTTGTTTAATTCTTATTAAAAAATTAAAAAAAGATTAAAAATTAAAATATAATACTGGTGGCTCATATCGGACTCGAACCGATACGCATCGCTGCAGCAGGTTTTGAGTCTGCCGTGTCTACCATTCCACCAATGAGCCTTAAAATTAAAAAATTCATCAAATTTAACTTCAAATATAATATAATTATACCAATGATGATTAGAAAACAAAATAAAACTCTAAAAAAAATTTTAATTGGAATTTTGCCTGCCCTAACTTTGCCATTGGTTTCGGTTGCTTGTCAGCCATTTGGTGCTATTAGAAAAATTGGCGATCTAACTGCAGAAATTGGCTCTAGTAATCCTTGAGATCAAGAATTAGATCTAAAAAAACCTTTAGATTCAATTATCGGTGGTAGAGTTCAGTCAAGATTTGAGAAAATTAAAGCATCTGATTTTATAAAACAATCAACACTTCCAAATAGTTATGATTACGTAAATGAATCAAGTTCTCTTATTCTTAAGAGAAAAAATAACATTTTAAATTCCGTTATTATTTGAACTTTTGTTCCTGGAGTTGATAATTTTGATCTTAACAAAAAATTTGATATCCAAATTAAAATTGACCATAACTCTGCAAATGATATTTACGGTTCAATTAAAATCAAAGTTAACGCGCTTGTAAAAGGTTCGCAAAACTCAGTCCAAGAAAAAGAATTTATAATTTCTGGATTCCAAACAGAAACAACTGGAATCTACGCTTACAAAGAACGAATTGAAACTGCTTTTAAAAATATTAACAGTTTGACTTTAAAAAATGAAAATAATTTTGATATCAATAAAATAAATTCTAACTCAAGTATTTGAGATTATGTTAATCTGCCTGAAAATTTTGAGAAATTAGATATTAATAAACTAAGAAATCAAGACCAATTTGACGCTCCAGAACCAAATGCTAGTGCTCCTAATATTGCAATGATTGCAAAAAATCCTTACCGGCTAAAAGTTAAGAACTTCTACTATATAAAAGGGACAATTCTCCGAGATTCTTATGAGAAAAATACTGGTGAAATCGATGTAATTTTATCAATTTATCATGATTCTTTCCATAATTATGTCTCTAAAATTGTCAAACTTAAAACCAAAAAAAATCTTGAACTTTTAAAATTAACTGAAACTAAGAGCTTTAAATTAAAAGAACAATATAAAAATTTTCTCCCTTCATTTCTTGTAAATCCAGAAACTAATACAACTGAAACATTAGCGCAATTTATTGATTTTGGAAATTTTGACTATAACAATTACGATATTAAGGTTGTTCCTTCTCTTGCAAATGATCAAAATGGGGATTTATATCTTATTTTGAACAAAAAAGAAACTAAGCTAACTTCTGGACCAACAAGCCCAGGGCAAATTGTTAAAATCGAAGGGTTTAATTCATATGACAAAATTTTTCAAAGTAGCGAATTTACTAACGAAATTAATTTTGATTATATTGATTCTTGATATAAACTGCCAAAAACAGACAATTTATCCGAAAAGTTAAAAAGCATTTCAGAGAGCATAAATTCTTCAAGTGATTCGCTTTTATGGCCACTTTTTGGGACTGCCCTACAAAAAGTTTTATCATCAAATTCACTTTTTAAACATACAGAAAAAATAAAAAATTTTGAAAAACTTAACTACCAATTTACATCACTAGTAAGTTTTAAAATCACTGAATCAGGACTTAATTTCTATTTTGGAAACGCAGTGCAAAACTATTTTAAAGTTAATATTAATTTCACACAAAAAACAGAGAGCAAAAATATCGTTGCTGATTTTGGCACAAAAGTTCTTGAAAAGGATATTCTAAATGATTCATTGCGTTCAAGATCGATTGTGATTCAGTTACGCTCAAATACCTATGAAGCTGAGACAAAAACTAATGCAAGCCGAATTACATCAGGAACAGCTTGAGTTTTTGATCGAAAATTAAAAGAAGATCCTAAAAATCCTGGGAAATTTTTACCAACAAACACTTATTATTTAGCAACGAATTTACACGTTGTTGCTGATTTAATTAATAAACCTGACCAAATTTATTCATTTTCTTACTTACTTGATGGAAATCTAAAAAATCTTGATGCAATAAGTTTTGATGATACAAATTTATTCCGTCGTTTTGATAGAATTGCAAAAACTGAAGGAAAAAAGGATTATCTTCCTCCTGAAGGTTTCCAGTTTATTAGTTCTGAGTCAAAAGAATTTTGAAAAAATTTAAAAATTAACCCAATCGGGCTTGATTTGCCAACTAAAGATAAATTTCGCGATATTGCTATAATTGAAATTACTTTCCCTGATGATCAGCAGCAAAAAAATCCTTTTAATTTCGGCATTCCTTTCCTTGACTTTGATATTTTTGGAGAGAATAGATCTTATATTAAAAACATTCCTGATGCAATTCACAAATATAATGAATCCCCACTTGATTTTTTAATTACTGACAAATTAGTTCCTAATTTTACAAAAGCAGCACAACAAAAAACTACAAAAATTGAAAAAGCCTTGCCTTTACATGCTTATTTAGGAGGGTTTTTGGGCGGATTTTCTTGAATAACAGACAATAAAAACGCTTTTATAACTACAGATGAGTTGCTAAAAGAGAACAATTTTAAGCTGGAAAATACTACAAAAAAATTCCAAGGGGCAACTGCACTTTCACTTCCCGGACTTCGCGGCGGACATGGAATGTCAGGGTCATTAGTTGTTAATGAATATAATCAGGTTCTTGGAATTTTTTGGGGAGGTTATTTCCCACCAACTTTACCAGGCCAAAATCGACTTGTTAAAGGTGTTGGCCAGTTTGATCCAATCGGTATAAAAACTGACTCAAACCCAACAATTTTGGCAAAGTGACTTGCGCAAACAAAAGATATTCAAACTGATTTAGATGCAAAACAGGAAAAAATTTTTAGCATTGAAAATCGTAATGAAATTGAAAAACTAGCGCATTCCGCTAGATGAATTAAATTTAATAATTTTAATCAAGAAGAGTTTTTAAACATTTAGTTTTCATTTATTTCGCAATTTAAAATAAATAAAAACTAAATGTTTTTTATAAAATTATGGAAAAGAAAATGTTTGCTACTTTGATGAAAATTCATCAAAAATATCAAGATTTAACAGCACTTTTAGAAAAAGATGAAATTCTTGCTGACCAAAAAAAATACTTACAAATTTCAAGAGAAATTGCAAGTATTACAGAAATTGTTAGCATATTTAACAAATTACTTATTGAGCAAAAAACTTTAGAAGATGCAAAAACAATGCAAATTCAAGAAAAAGACACTGAATTAATCCAGCTTGCAAAAGCTGAAATCATAAGTACAACTAAGAAAATTGAGGAATACAAAAAAGAGTTGCTAATTTTAATGCTGCCAAACGATGAAAACGATGAAAACGATGTAATTGTCGAAATTCGTGGGGCCGCAGGTGGTAATGAGGCTAACATTTTTGTTGGTGATCTTTTTCGAATGTATCAAAAATGAGCTGATTCGCAAAAAGCAAAAGTGAAAATTTTAAGCTCATCGCTTGCAATTGCTGGAGGTTTTACACAAATTATTTTTCAAATTTCCGGAAAAATGATTTATTCTAAACTTAAATTTGAATCAGGCGTTCACCGAGTGCAGCGAGTTCCAGAAACCGAAACAATGGGAAGAATTCATACCTCAACTGTAACAGTCACAGTAATGCCAAAAATTGATGAAAAAATTCAGGTCGAAATTAATCCATCTGATTTAAAAATCGATACTTATCGTTCTTCAGGTGCCGGTGGACAATCTGTTAATACAACGGACTCGGCAGTTCGAATTACACACATTCCTACCGGTATTGTTGTAACCTCACAAGACGAAAGATCGCAAATTGGTAATAAAGAAATTGCTATGGGAATTTTAAAGGCAAAAATTTACAATCTTGAACTGCAAAAACAGCAACAAAAACAATCTGATTTTCGCAAATTAGCCGGTTCTGGCGCTCGTTCGGAAAAAATTAGAACATACAATTACCCTCAAGACCGAATAACAGATCATCGAATCAGTTTCTCTTGTTCATTAAAATCAGTAATTCAAGGTAATCTAAACCCAATAATTGAAGCTTTGCTAACGCAAGAAAAAGCAGAATTAATTTTACAAAATTATGGCGACAACTAAACGAAAATTGGAACTTCTAAAGGAAAAACAACGCTATAATTTGCCATTAGAGATAACAAAATTGGAAAACTTGAAATTAGAATTAGGCTATCCAGTCCAAAAAATTATTGGCTTTATCGAGATGGAAAATGTAAGAATTTTCCTTGACCAAAAAGTTTTCATTCCGCGCTATGAAACGCAGGAGTTAATTTTAAGGGTTAAAAAGATAATAAAAAAAGGTGATTTAGTCCTTGATTTGTGCTGCGGGTCAGGCTTTATCGGAATTGCGCTTGCGAAATTTATTGATGCAAAACTAACTCTAAGCGATATAAATGATGATGCAATTTTGCAAACAAAATTAAATGCAAAATACAACAATGTGAAACTTAATATTATAAAATCTGATCTTTTTAAGAATATTAAAAAACAAAAATTTAATATAATAGTTTCAAATCCGCCATATTTAAAAGTTGAAAAACTCGATAATTCCGTTTTGGATTTTGAACCAAAAAATGCTTTGTTTTCTGAACCTGAATCTTTTTCATTTTATGAAAAAATTATGAAAAATATTAACAATTTTTTAGCTGAAAATGGGTGAGTTTTTTTTGAGATTGACTATCAAAGTGTGAATTTTTTTAAAAAAAACTATCCAAATTTTATCATTGAAAATGATATAAATGGAAAACCAAGATTTGCTTATTGACAAAAAAATAGCAAAAAAACAAAGATTTCATAGTTTTTTTGAAAGGAATTTAAATGAAAATAAGAACTCGCTACGCTCCCTCACCAACCGGGTTTTTGCACATAGGCGGAGCTAGAACCGCATTATTTAATTACCTGTTTGCAAAACATCATAACGGCGATTTCATTCTCAGAATTGAAGATAGCGACAATCTCCGAAATATTGCAAATGGAGAAAAATCACAAATTGAAAACCTTTTATGACTTGGTATTACCCCAGATGAAAAGCCCGGTTCAATAACAGAATTTGGGCCTTACCGGCAATCAGAAAAATTAACTCGTTATCAGAAATTAGCTGAAAATCTTGTAAAAAAAGGATTTGCCTATTATGCTTTTGATAATCAAGAAGAACTTGGATTACAAAGAAAATCACAAATTGAAAAAGGAATTTTTAGTTTTCGTTACGATGCGAATTGACTAAAAATTTCAGAAGAAGAAAAAGAAAAACGCTATAAAAATAGGCGATTTGTCATTAGATTTAAAGTGAATAAAAATAAAAACTATTGCTGAAACGATCTGGTTCGGGGCAATATTTGTTTTGAAGGGTCCTCAATTAGCGACTGAGTCATCATAAAATCGGACGGTTTTCCAACTTATAACTTTGCTGTGGTTATCGATGATTTTGATATGAAAATAAGCCATATTTTCAGAGGAGAAGAACATATTTCAAATACTCCAAAACAGATTGAAATTTATAACGCTTTTCAATGAGATATTCCTAAATTTGGGCATTTAACTATTATCACTGACAAAAACGGCAAAAAACTCTCAAAACGAGATAAAAGTTTGTTACAATTTGTTGAAGATTATAAAAACCAAGGTTATCATAGCGAGGCATTTTTTAATTTTTTAGCTCTCTTGGGCTGAACAAGCCCTGATTCACAGGAATTTTTTGACCATGATAGCCTAATTAAAGCTTTTGATTATAAAAGACTTTCAAAAGCTCCTTCATATTTTGATGTTGAAAAGCTAAATTGATTTTCCAAATCCTATATTTCAAAAATGAGCCCAGATGAAATTCTCAGTAATTTAAAACTTTCTAATGATAGTAATTGAAATCGTTTTTTTGTCGAAACTTTTCAAAAAAGCACCATAAAATATGTAGACTTTTATAAAAATTTTGAATTTTTCCAAAACCCTAAGCAAGAAATGGAACCGCAAATGATTGAAATTCTAGAGAGCCTTGATCAAAGACCAATTGAAATTTTTGCGAAAAAAATTGACTATAAAAATTGAGATGCGAAAAAAATTAATAATTTAATCAAAGAAATTGGACAATCTCTTCAAATCAAAGGAAAAGAATTGCTACTTCCGATTAGATTAGCAACTACCTGAGCAAATTCTGGCCCTGAGTTAGCAAGAACAATTTGGCTTTTAGGGAAAAAAGTGATAGAAAAAAGACTATTGAAATGAAAGTAAAGTTTTTTTCAGGCATTAATTTAGACGGAAAAAATAAGAAAATGGTTGAATTTATCAGCCAAATTACAATTTCAAAAGAAGAAATCGACAATTCCGAAATAACAGTTTATGAGACATTAAATCCAGAAAATAAGCAGATGATTAGATTAGAAATTTCCAATGAAAATTTAACGATATTTTCAGGTGAAAATACTTTATTTTTTGAACTAAACAAAGAAATTAACAACATTTTTTTTAATAATAATTCAAAAACAATAGTTAGCACATTCTTAAAAAAATTTGAGAAAAAAGCAAATTTAATTTCAATTGAATATGATCTTTTCCTAAAAGTTAATAATAAAATGGAAAAAAGTGGGAAAATAGCCACATATATTACTAATTTGGAGTTCTTAAATGATTAACATTGTTTTATTCCAACCAGAAATTGGTCCCAATACGGGTAACATAATTCGTTCATGTTTTGTTGCTAATCTTAAATTGCATATCATTAAGCCGACCGCGTTTGATTTGGAACCAAAGCATTTAAAAAGACCTGCAGCAGGAATTTTATTATCAGATATAAACCATGAAATCCATAATAGTTGAGATGAATTTTCTAATAAATACGGCAGAAATAATTTGTTTTTTATTACACGCTATGGCCAAAAATTATATACGGATGTTGATTTTGGAAATGAAATTAGCGTTCAAAAAGAAATCTTTCTCGTTTTTGGGCGTGAATCCACAGGAATTCCAATTAACATTTTGAGAAAAAATAAAGAAAAATGCCTTAGAATTCCGATGGTGGCAAATGCTCGATCACTAAATCTTGCAAACACAGTTGTTATTGTTGCCTACGAAATTCATAGGCAAAGAAATTTTCATAAACTATCACACTTTGAGGTACAAAAAGGAAAAAATTATCTTGATAAAAATTAAAGAAATAACTTCTTTGAATAATTCAAATTTAAAAGAAGTCGTTAAATTGAAAACAAAAAAATATCGCAATTTATGAAATAAATTCATTATTGAAGGCTTTAAAGAAATTGAATTAGCTGTTAATTCGAATTTGGTTTTAACAATTATAACAACAAAAGCCAAGTTTGATATCTACAAAAAATTTGCAACTAATTTAATTTTAGTTACAGACAGAATACTAGCAAAAATCTCCCAACATAAAAATCCATCTGAGGCAATTGCTGTTTGCAAATTCAAAAAACAACCAAAAATAGATTATTTCCTAGATTCAAAACGGTTGATAATTATTGAAAATATTCAGGACCCAGGCAATTTCGGAACAATTATTCGAAATTCTTACAGTTTTGGCTTCGACATTGTATATTCAGGGGTTGATCTTTACAATTTTAAGACAATTTCAGCATCAAAAGGTGCTATTTTTAAAATAAATATTTATTTTTTCAAAAATATTTTAGATTTTTTTGCATATAAACCCAAACAAGAAATTCTTATAACATCGCTTGATCGCGACTCACAAAATATTAGTAATTTTAAGATAATTCCACAGAAACCATATGCTATAATTTTTGGGAATGAGAGTAAAGGAATTTCAAAAAAACTTTACAAGATTTCAGATAAGAAAATTTATATTCCAATAAATTTCGAATCGCTAAATGTTGCCTGTGCCCAAGCTATTTTTTGCCATTTATTTCAATTGAAAAAATAAAAATGGCAGAGGTGACAGGAGTCGAACCCGCAACATACGGGGTTGAAGCCCGTTGTTCTTCCATTGAACTACACCTCTAAACCAGATATAATTATATCCTATTTTCAAAAATAATATATTATTTAATTAAATTATGCATCTAAATTTAACTATAACAACAAAAATTAAAGATTTTTTTAGCTTTATGTGGTTTATAATCAAAATTTCCTTAATTTCTTTTGGCGGAGGCAATGCTTTAATGCCAATTATTTTTAGTCAAGCCGTTACTAAAAAAGGATGAATTTCAAAATCCGACTTTGATAAAGGGCTAATTCTAACAAATTTACTGCCTGGACCCTCAGTTATTCAAATGATTTCATTAATAGCAATTAAAAAATTGGGCGCTTTCTTTGGTGTTTTAGTTACATTTTTGGGAATTATCCCTCATATTTTCCTGTTTTTGCTGGTGCTTTATGGCGCAAGTTTTCTTCCAAAAAGGTATTTAATTGTTTTTAATTTAGCGATTTTTTCAACAATTATTGGTATTTTATTAGGTTTTTCTTATATTTATTGAAAAAATGGAAAAAAATCGTTAAATTTTGCTGTTTATTTTGGCATTCTAATTTCTAGTTTTGCATATTGTTTTTTTATACCAAGCCCCTATAATTTATCCCTTATACCACTTTTTGCTGTTATTTTTATATATTTGTGCTGATTTTTAATAAAAAAATGGAAAAGAAAAAATGATAATACTAATTAGCGCGACAGTGATAGGACTAATTTTAATTAGTTTGCTGGTTTTTGGTGGTGGCCAAGTTTTTATGCCTGTTTTTAGTTGATTTTGAGAGCAACTGGGGAAATTAGGTCTTAAAATTAGTCAGGAGCAAATTAATGAAATTTTTACAGTAGCAAATTCAACCCCGGGAGTTTTATCTCTTAAATTAGCAGCTGTTACTGGTTTTTTAATTGGAGATTATGGAATTTTTGGTTTAGTTTTATCTTTTATTTTTCTAATTATTTTTATTTTGCCAGCAGTTTTCTTAGTGATTTTTTGATTAAAAATTGCTAAGAAAACTGCTATAAAAAATAATATTTTTTGAACAAATTTAATAAAAATTTTTCAACCGGTAATTATAGGAATTATTCTAGCGCTCGCTTTTCAATTATTTACAAATTTAATTCTAGTAAATTATAGTTTCAATTCTAGCAAAGGCTATTTTCTTGCAAAACAAAGTGATGAATTTCTTCAAGGCTGAAGATTTTGAATTTTTATTTTTTTCGCCTTTTTTTGAACTATAATAGTTTTCATCTCCTATTTGCGACAAACAAATATATTTTTACTAGTAATTATTGGAATTATAATTGCTCTAGTTTCGCTTCAACCTTGGCTTTAAGGAGTATAGAATGTATACTGAAAGAAAATTTTATCACAAAAAAGATTATTTTATTGACTATGAAAAACAGGTTCTAATTTTAGAAAAATCCTTTCATACAAAATTACTTAATAAAGAATTCGGGTTTAAAACCGGATTTAAAAAAATCGGTGGTACTTTAATTGGCGAAGTTTTAGGACTTGATAATTTCAGTTCACCTTTTCGTGCATTTGTTAAAATCTCGAAACTTGACATGCCAATTTTGGACAGAAAATATATTGATGCCGGAATTGCGATTGAACCACTTGTAATTAAGGCGATTTCTGAAAAATTAAAAATGGAAATTGAAACCTTTCCAGCTGAAAAATTTAATTACGACTATTTTAAAGAAGACTCCGTAATCGGCGGAGTTCCCGATGGGTTTATAGCTAAAACTAATACAATAATTGAAATTAAAACAACAGGAGTGAAAAATTTACAAAAATGAGGTAAAAAAGGTGAAAACTTACCACAAAAATACATAAAACAAGCACAATTATACTCTTTTTTAAAAAAAGCAGATAAGTTTGCAATTGTTGCAACATTTCTTGAGGATCTAGACTATATTGATCCTAGTAATTTTCCAATCGAAAACCGCCATATAAAAGCTTATAGTTTTAATGTTAACAGTCAACAAGTTCTTGATGATATTACAAAAATTAAAGAATGGTATGATTATCACACTAAATTAGGAACTTCGCCAAAATTTAGCGCTGTCATTGATGCGCAAATTTTAGAATATTTATCCTGCGAAAATGAAGAAGAATGGAAAAATCTTTGAGAAAAATGGACTAAATCTATTTAGGGAAATTTAAGAAATAATGGAATCACAGTCAAAAATTTATCTATATAAAAATGTTTTAATAATTGCCTCTGAAATGACAAAAATTATAAATAAATCTATTAAAATTCACAAACTTAATAATATTAACAGTTTAATTCTAGCAGGTGCAATTAATGTTTTTGGACCTCTTTCGCGTTTAATAAAAGAAAATAAAGGCGGATTTTCTGTTAAAATTTCTTCAGAAAATTTAGATTCGCTGATTGTTGAAACTAATAAAAATGGACAAATTAAGGTAAGTTTTGATGCAAAACAACTTGAAATTCCTAAAGAATATTTTTTTAAATACAATATTAACCAATTAATAAGTTCCTTTGTTGGTAAATCTGGTTTTTTACAAATTAACAGATTTGGGCAGAAAAATGACTATTCTGGTCAGGTTTCACTACAAGTTGGTGATTTTGTCAGTGACTTAGCTTTTTATTTTCATCAATCCCAACAAACAAAATCCGTGGTAAAAAATTTAATTAAATTTGGTCCAAATTTAAAAATTATAAAAGCACAATCGCTAATTATACAACTTTTGCCAAACCATTCCGAAAACGAAATAGCCGAAATACAAAAATGATTAAAAGATGAAAAAATGACTGATTTTATAGAATTTTTTAAAAATTTTGAATTAATTGAGAAACAAAATTGGAATTATTATTGTGGTTGCCAAACCAAAAATATTGTTCATAATTTAAAATTACTTAATGAAAATGAGGTAGACGATTTAGTTAAAAATTTTCAAAAAATTGAATTTAAATGTAATTTTTGTCTAAAAAGTTACAAATTTAGCAAAAAAGATTGACTTTTTGAACAAAAACCTTTTAGTATTGCAACTGTTGAATCACTAACTGGTGGCGCGCTTGCTGCTGAAATTGTAAAAACAGAAGGAGCAAGCCAATTTTTTGCAGGGGGGATTATTTGTTATCAAAACGAAATCAAAGAAAAGCTTGGAATTGAAACAAAAAATGGAGTAGTTAATGCAAAAACAGCTCTAAAAATGGCTGAATTTGGTTTGAATTTTTTCCAGACTAAATACGTAATTAGCCTAACCGGAAATGCCGGACCAGGAATTCAAGACGGAGAATTGGGCCAAGTTTTTATTGCCCTTAATGAAAAAGTTTGAAAAATGCGATTTGAAGGCGAGCGTTCTAAAATAATTAAAAATTGTGTTCGTTTTGCCTCCGAAAAAATAAATGAGATTAAACCAAATACTATCAAAATCTAATCTTTACAACACGATTATAAACAATAAACTAAGTTGTAAAAAAATAATTTTGAATTATTTTTTGCAATTAAGACTATTTTTTACAATTAAAAAAGAAAAACATGATAAAATATAGCTGTTTTTATTGTTTTTTGAATTTTAGACTATTTAGGATTAATTTAATTTAATTTAAAATATAATTATATTTATTTTATTTAGACTTAGAGACTTAGATTCAAGAATTGAAAGATTTTAAAAAATTAACCAAATTTAAATTAAGGATTAATGTTTAATGGTAACACGTGAATTTTTGCCTAAAAGCGCTGAACTTAAAATAAAACTAAGCGCTGACCCAAAAAAATGAGCTGAATTTTATGACAAAGCTGAACAAAGGCAAGCAGCAAAAGTGTCTTTACGTGGTTTTCGTAAAGGAAAAGTTCCTTTGGAAAAAGCAAGGCCGTATTTAAATTCCCAAGCAATTTTTCAACTTGCGCTCAGAATGTTCCTTCCTGAACTTGAAAAGCAAGCATTTACTAGTGTAATTGATAGCGACAATGTTATTGAATCGCCGGTTTTTAATATTGTAAACATGGATAAAAATAATTTAGAAATAGAGTTTTTATATCCAGTTTATCCAGAAATTAAACTTCCCGACTATAAAAATCTTAAAACGAAATTCATCATTAAGAAAATTACAAACGAAGATATAGAAAAGCAAAAACAGAAACTTTTGGAAACAAAAGGAAAATTTGTTGATGTAAAGCGCCCAGCAAAAGCGGGGGATGTTATTCATTTTGATTTTAAAGGCTTTATTGATGATGAACCTTTTGAAGGCGGTGAAGCCGAAAATTTCGAACTACGCATCGGTTCTAACAGTTTTATTAGCGGTTTTGAAGAACAGCTAATCGGTCTTAAAATTAAAGAAGAAACCGATATTAATGTAACTTTTCCAAAAGATTACCACGTACCTGCTTATGCAAACAAACAAGCGCGTTTTCGAGTTAAAATTAATAAAATCAAAGAAAACCAGCCAGCTAAATTAACAAATGATTTTGTTGCTTCCTTAAAAATTAGAGATGTAGAAACAATTAGTCAGTTAGAAGTTTACCTAAAAGATCTTACGCAACGCGAAAATATTGAAAGAACAAGAATTGATTTTCAAAAAAACGCGCTTGCTGAAATTGTTAACCAAGTTGAAATCCCACTTTCTAGAAAATTAATTACTACTGAAATTAACAGACTCAGCGAAACTTTTAATTCAACACTAACCCAACAGGGTTTTACCCTTGAAGAATATTGCAGAATTACTAAATTCACTGAAAAAGATATTGATGATCAATTAGAAGCTGAAGCAAGAAAATTGTTAAAAAATTCTTTTATTTTTGCTGAAATTGCAAAATTAGAAGGACTTGTACCAACACAGCAAGACTATGATGAACAAATTGAAAAATTAGCAAAGTTTACAGGCAAATCAGTTCAAGAATTAAACGAAACCATCCCTCATAGCGAAATTCAGATTAACATTACAAATAAAAAAGTTATTGATAAGTTAATTGAATATAATACTGAAGAAAAGGAATTAAAACGTAAAGAAAATAAGCCTAAAAAAAATACGGAAAAACTAACAAAAGAAAAGACAAATTAACTGGAAATTTAATCAAAATTTGATGAGTTAAACGTTTATTTACGGATTTTAGTTTTAGTGTTTCCTTATATTTTTTCATGAAACTATAAAGCTAATAAAAATAAGGAGGTTTTAGTGTCCAGAGTTTCTCGTTTTTTTTCAACAATTGTAGCTGTTATAATCGGAAATATTCTTTTATTTGCGATTATAATTGCAACTTTATACTTTTTATTTAAAAATCAAATCGAAAATTTTAAAATCGATAAAATTAAAACAACAATCAGCGAAATTCAAGAAGCCATTGCTAAACTGGATTCTAGTCAAATAAAAAAATTTCAGGAAGGAGTTGATAAATTTACAAATTTTGATCTTGATTCATTTAAAACTCAACTTGACTCTGTAAAAAACATACAGACTAAATTAGATGATATTATAAAGCAAATAAAAGAAATCTCAGAAGCTTTGAAGAAAATACCTAGCACAACATCACCAACTACATCTGCTGTTTCTCATTCACTTCTAAATTGGAGTGTTTTAGAATTTGCAGATAATTTAAGATTGACAGAAATACTATAAATTTATAGTTAAATTTCAAAATTTATCTATAAATTGTTGTGATTTGCTTTAGCAAATTTAATTAGAAAAACCTAAATTTATTAATAAAAAATTTATAAATTTAGGTTTTTTATTTAAGTAATCTTTGAATTTTTAATTTTGTTGGTTTTTTCGCCAAAAATGTTCCTACGACAATCACATCAGCACCAGAAGCAAAAACTTTATTCGAATTAAAATCTTTGATACCACCATCAACCTGAATAATGATTGAATAGTTTTTTTCTTTAATTATTCAAGATAAGTTATTAATTTTTTCATAGGTTTTTTCAATGAAGGTTTGGCCTCCTTTTCCTGGTTCGACTGCCATTACTAAAACAAGGCTAATATCTGGTAATAAATTATAAATTTTTTCTATTGTTGTTTCTGGTTTTATTGCAATCCCAATCTTAATTTTTTGAGAATATTTTGCAATTATGCTTTTAATTTCGTTATAATTTATGCTTTCGAAATGAATTGTTACATAATCTACATAACCAATTAATTCCTTAATTTGTTTTTCAGGGCAAGAAGACATTAGATGAACATCGGATACAAAATTTTTCGTCTTTTTCACGATATTTTTAATTTCTGAAATGGAAATTGCTGTATTTTCAACAAACTTACCATCCATAAAATCAAAATGAAACCATTTTATACCAAGATTTAAAAAAACTCTCGTTAATTTTAAACGATTTGATTTTTTTACATTCAAAAGTGAAGGGCTAATAATTTTTTTTTTCATATTTTCCTAAAAAATAGCAATAATTTTTATAACGAGTTTCTGGTATTTTTCCTTCTTTTACCGCTTTTTTAATCCCGCATATTTCTAGGTTTTCTTGAAAATGGAAGCAGGTTCTAAATTTACAATTTATCGCAAATTCTTGAAATATTTTAAATGAATTACGGATTTGAACTTTTCCTATTTCCTTGTGCGAGAAAGATGAAAAACCTGGTGTATCAATTATTCGAAAATTATCTTTTTCGAAAATTTGGACAACCCTTGTCGTGTGCTTTCCACGATTCAATGATTGCGAAATTTCTTGTATTTCTAGGTTTTCTTTTAATAAATTATTAATGAAACTAGTTTTCCCAACGCCTGTTTGGCCAATGACAAAGTTAAGTTTTTCTCGTAATTTTTGTTTTAATTCATTAGGAATATCAGTATTTTTGTTGTTTATAAAAAAAATTGTATAATTCATTTTTTGATAATCGACTAATCAGCTTTCAAAATTAGAATCTAAGTCGATTTTAGTGATTATTAAAATGGGAGTGATATTTTTTGATTCAATTATCAATAAAAATCTGTCAAGTAATAAACTAGAAAAATCAGGTTTTTTTATTGAAACAAAAACTAAGGCTTGATCAATGTTTGCTACTTTAGGTCGGATTAGTTGATTTTTTCTTTCATAAATTTTATTAATAAATCCTTCGGCCTTAAAATCAACAAAATCACCAACTAAAGGTGAATTTTCATTTTGTCGAAGAAAGCCACTACCTCTTAAAAGTGGATATAATTTTTGACTTTTTAGGTCAATAACATCATAAAAACCTGCAATAATTCTAACAATTTGCCCTTTCATCTAGGATTTTTCAACCACTTTACTTATAATTTTTTCTAATTCATTAACACATTGCTCCAAATTATCGTTAACAACTTGGAATTGGAACAAATTTTTGATTTTAATCTCTGATTTAGCTTTTTCTAGTCGTTGATTTATTTGCACATATGTTTCTGTTAGTCGCTTTTCAATTCGATTTTTAAGAACTTCAAGTGATGGCGGGAGAATAAAAATCGTTAAAAGTTCAGATAATTTACCTTTTTTTTGATAACTTTCAATTATGTTTTTTGCTCCTGTTGTATCAATTTCAAGTAAAGGAATATAATTTTGACTTTTAATAAATTCAATTTGGGATTTTAAAGTTCCATAATAATTATTAAAATGACGACTTCACTCAATAAATTCCTCATTTTCTATTTTTTTTTTAAACATTTGTTCCGTTAAAAAAAAGTAATTAACCCCATCAATTTCATTTTTTCGCTTTTTTCGAGTTGTAGCAGAAATTGCAAGTTTTATTAATAAATGTTTATTTTTTAACAAAAGAGCCTCTATTGTTCCTTTTCCTACTCCCGAAGGCCCAGATAAAATTATTAACTTACTCATTTTTGCCTTTGCTATAAAGTTTCAGAAAAAAAACAGTATTTTTGCCATATTTTTTTGTTCTAACAACTGAAAAAACATCAGGAATTAACTTAGTGCCCAAATTAGTTTTATAAATTATAAATCCATTTTTTGCTAACAAGTTATTCTTTGCTATTTTTAAAAGGCACTTTTTGGCAATTTCTTCTTCGATATGTGGCGGATCTACGAAAATAAAATTAAACTTTTGACCTTTAAGATCGCTTAATAAAAAAATTGCGTTTTTGTTGAATACTTGATAATTTTTAATATTATACTTTTTACAAAAATCAACTATATTTTGATATGCTTTTTGGTTTAATTCAGTTGCTATAACTTTTTTAGCACCACGTGAACTAGCTTCAAAACCGATTGCTCCTGTTCCGGCGAATAAATCCAGAACATTAGAATCAGGAATTTCAAATTGTAAACACGAAAAAATTGCCTCACGACATCGATTAGACATTGGACGAACTACTGAAAATTCAGGATTTTTAATAACTGCCCCACGATAATTTCCAGAAATAACTCTAATCATAAATTATTTTAGAATTATACCAAAAACTTATAAAAAATGTATGAATTTTGTTCTAAAAATAATTTTAATACTTCAAGAACGAATAAATATAATGGGAGTCAACTTTTTCTAAAAATAATGCTATATCAAAATTGGCTCAGTAAAAAATTTCTAATTCTTTTCTACTAAATTTAATAAAAGACCTAAATGTACGGTGGTTAGCCCACTCCATACCACTATAAAAATCAAAATTGGCTAATCTTTGTTTGCTTTTGCAAATTCAGCAACTTGTTAAATTTGCGATTCACCCATTAAATTTAATTCAGTTAATTATCGTATAAACTCTAATCGACTCAGCATTTTTAGAATTAATTTTAGTTAATGATTGTTCTAAAATTAGAAAAATTTTAGACACGAAATTAGTTTCTAACGTAATTTGCGAAACTAATTTTCAAAAATTATAAATATTTTGATTACTTAAATCCAAATTAAAAAAACATTCACCCTTTTTTAATTTGGATAATTTATTAGGATTTTTATCTAAAAAAATTTCAAATTCACCTAAACAACCGGGATTTAATATATAAATATTTTTGCTAGTCATTTTTCTAACACCGTGTGCAAGCATATTTATTATTCCAAAATTTGTTGCTAATTTAACAATTAAATCAAAATCGCGAAATTCAAATCGCTCAACAATAATTCCTTTTATAACTTTTTCATCCATTTTTTTAAAGGTCTTTTTCTTACAATAATTTTAAAAACATGAAAAAATTTATAGTTTAATTTGTTTTTAAAAATATATTTTAATTATTATTTCTTAGTTACCAATCAAAAATTTCTGCCTTAAATTATTTATTAAAGTTTAGGTTTTTGAACCTTTTTTTTATTTATTTTTATGTTTATTTTATTAAAATAATTTACGTTGAAAATTTTTTCATATTTTTATAACTTTTAGTAAATTTTTTAAATTTTTTTCAATATTAAATTATTGCCATTTATTTTTTAATTGTACTGTATTAAACATCAATTATAATTATTTACTATTATTTTTATTTTCTTTATAAATTTCTAATAACTAAATTAAATTAAATAATATTTGTATTTATTATTTATAAAAAATAAAAACAAATTAGCAATATAAAATCATTAAAACTCGCATTCTCAAAAAAATGAAAATTTTATAAATATTTTTGTTTTCAGCATTTATTTATAATTAAATACATTTTTTGTTTAATATCCAAATTTTTTAATCATTTGTGGATTATTGAATCATTTTTTTGCTACAGACACCCGATTTTTTAGAACTACTTTTTTTTCAAAAATTTCTTCAAGTTCTTTGCGCGCATCCATACCGATTTTTCCAAGAACTGAACCTTCTTTACCAACAATGATAGGCAAATGCGATTTTTTACCGACATAAATTGTTGCTTCTATTTTTACAAAGCGACTATCAGATTCATCAAAATTATCAATTACAACAGCGCTTTGGTGAGGAATTTCATCTTCTAAATTTAAAAGTATTTGTTTTCTAATAATTTCTTTTGCAAAAAAACGTGAACTTTGATCGGTAACATCTAAATTATTGAAAAAGTGATTTGACAGGTACGCATATTTTTCAATTTCTACCAATAATTTAGATCGTAATTCTTTTAAATTAGTTGAAAAAGGTAAAATTTTTTCAAAATTAAGATCTTGGAAATTTTTTTTCTGTGTTTCGAAATTTAATTCCTCATTTTCTAAATCAATCTTAGTTATTATCGCAATTTTGTTCACACTTTTAGAAATTTTTTTTGCCAAATTTTTTGTCATTTGATCAATTTTTTTATTAATCGGATGTAAAAAAAGCACAAGATCTATTCCTTCGAGAGTTGTATTAATTGCTAAATTCAATGAATTACTTAAATTATTAATCCGGGCGTGAAAACCCGGAGTATCAACAAACAAAATTTGGAGATTTTCTTTATTATAAATTGCATTGATAGCATCACGAGTAGTTTGGGATTTTAGACTTACAATAGAAACAGGAAACTGAACAATCGAATTTATAAGCGAAGATTTGCCAACATTTGGCAAGCCAACTACGGCAACAAAGCAAGTTTTTTCATTTCCCATAAAATTATTATAAGAAATCCTTATTAAATTGGGAAGGCAAAAGTTTACCTAGCTCTTTTTTAACAAATCCAGACTTTGAATTGTAAAGGAAAATGCTAACGCTTTCTGAAAAAAATTCAGCACAAACTTGCAAACATTGTCCACAGGGAACAATAAATTTATCAGCTTTTGGACTGTAGATGTGAATTTCCTTAAAATTTTTTGGATTAATACCATTAGCAATTGCCTGAAATATCGCAACCCTTTCAGCACAAATTCCAGCCGGAAAAACAGCATTTTCGACATTTACGCCTTGAAATAACTCACCAAAATCAGTCACTAAAATAGCAGCAACTGCAAAATTTGAATAAGGACAGTAAGCATTTTTGCTTAATTTAACTAATTTTGAAAAAATATCTTTCATTATCGAGAAATCCCCAAGTTTTTTAAAATATCTTCAACTTTTTCGTGCATTTGTTTGTTTGTATAACTGTTTTGATGGTCAAAACCAAGCAAATGATAAATACTATGAACGAAAAGGTAAGAAAACTCACGCATTTCTGAATGGCCATATTCATTTGCTTGTTTTAGTATTTTTGCTGGAGTCATAAAAATTTCGCCTAAAAAATGCAAATTTAACTCGCTTTCTCTTATAAGCAAATTGCTTGAAAAAGACAAAACATCGGGAATATAGTCCTGCTTTTTGAATTCAAGTGCGAGTTTTTTTGCTTTGCCTTCAGTTACTAACATTAAATCTAAATTAATTTCCCCTGACATCTTTTCTTTTTCGATTAAATATTTAAAAACTTTTCTGAACAAATTCAAATATTCAAACTTAACCCTGCTTTGATTAAGAAAATTAATTGTCGCTTTCATTTAGCATAATTTTACTTTATTTTATAAAAAGATCAAGAAAATTTCCATTGTGTTTAAGAAAAAGAACGGCTGGAATTTGTGTTTTTGGTTTTAACAAAAGTGATTTTGTGAATTCAATAATAAATTCGTCTTGTTTTATATTTGTTATTTTCACAAGTTCAAGTCTAATGTTTTTGTTCTGGAATTGAAATTGAGCAAAAGAATCTTTATTTAATGAATAATAAATATCTGAATTTATTCTAGCAAAAGTTTTTTGTTTATCATCAATTTCAAGAATAAAATTAACTGTTTTATAGGTTTTTATTTGAAAAAAATAATAAATACTAACTACCATTGCGATTAATAAAATTATACTAATTAATAGTGAAATTTTACTGTTTTGATATATTTTTGATATCAAGAATATCTCCTTCCTCGTTTATAAATCTTTTTGAGTGAGAAATTTCGATGAAAATAGCATTTTTTTGATAATTTGTAATTACTTTTTTAAGAAATTCAAAGTTTTTTTCGTCAATATTTTCAAAGGCTTCATCTAGTAAAATTAAATCAAAATCTTGTGTTAATAATTGTAAAAGCGCAATTATTTGTTTTTGTCCGCTTGAAAAATTCGAGCCACTATTAACAAATTTTGCATCAAGAGAAACTTGTCATTCATAAAGCATCTCCTGAATATCAAAACGCTGAAAATTATTTACTAAATTCTGTATTTTCTCCGGATTTTCATTTGTAATAAATGAAAGAACAGAAATACTTGGAAAATAATTCTGAGATTTTATATAACAAATTCTTTTCCTTAATTCGTTTTGATCATAGTATTTTAAATCAAGGTTATTAATTAAAAACTCGCCATTATAGACAATATCTTGATTTAAAAGTCTTAAAAAAGTGGACTTTCCACTACCGTTTTTCCCAATTATGCGCAAATTTCTGTTAATGTGCATTTTATCAATGTAAAAAAGTGCCTTGTTTTTATAATAACTTACGCTTAAGTTTTTTAATTTAATATCAGAAATTTTTTGGTGGTATTCACCTTTAGATTCCTTATCAATATTTAAAACAAAATTTAGTAGTTCTAATTCTCTTAAAAATATCGGCAAATTAGTAACAATATCAACAAAAGAAGAAAGCGGGGTAATAAAAAAGCTAAAAAAACTTAAAAAAAGTAAAAGCTCGCCAATTGATAATTTTTTATCAAAAACTCAGAAAGATGAAACAAATACAATTAAAATTGGCGCAATTGTGAAAATAAAATTATTAAAACTCGACAAATAATTTTCTTTTTTTCAAATATTAAATTCAGTATTTTTGAAACGATAATATTTTTCATCAAATTGTCGTTTTAAATTTTTATAAACATCATCACGTTTTAAATTTTCAATTGAAAAAATCAAATCATTAGTGCTTGTAAGACTATTCAACTGATCTTCCATTAAAAAACGGTGATTTTTTGTAATATTTTTACGGACAAATATGCTAACAAGAAAATAAACAATACTAATTGCGATAATTAAACCAAAAATTTTAACATCAATTCATATAAGAATGCAAAATGAAATTAAAAAAGTAACTAATTCGTTAAAAATATGATAATAAAAACTGGCAGAAAAACTAGCAAAACTAGGAATTAAGTTAATTCTTCGAATATAATCATGGTTGTCTAATTTTAAAAGTTGAAAATTTTCTCCCGTTTTTAATGCGCCAAAAAAACGGTCAAAAATTTCTTTTTCAATTTTAAGCTCAATTTTATAGATGTAAGTTTTTTTAAAAATATCCTGTAAAATACGTCAAAAAGCAACTCAAACAAAAAAAATACAAACTTTTAGCAACAATGAAATTTCACTCTGAGGCAAAACTTTGTCAATAACTGTTTTCATAAATAAAGAGGAAATAAAATTACTAACTGCTGTAACAAAAAATAGGAAAAGCAAATACCAATTACTTTTAGCCTCAAGAAAAAATCACCAATTATTTCAATACTTATCCTTTCTTTTTGAGTTTTTATACTCAAAATCTTTTTGTGCAAAAATCACAACATTTTGAAAAATTTTCTCCATTACTAACACACTAATTTTCATTCTGCCTTTTAAAGGATCAATAATTTCAAATCTTCTTTTTGTGATTTTTGTTAACAAAACATAATGGTTTAAATCACCTGTTTTAATTAAAATAATTGTTGGTTTGTCGAGATTTAAAGTTTTTAAATTATCAAATACGCCTCCATATGATTCAAGAATTATGCCAAAATCTTTCGCTAAACGTTCTAAGTTTGCAATATTTATCCCATCATGTGAGTAAAAAGCCTTTGTTTTTAAAGTGTTTATTGATATTTTTTTATCATAGAAATGATGATAAATTGACTGTAAAACCGCTAGACCACAATCTCTTAAATCTTTTTGCAAAAATACTTTCATCATCTGTTTAAAATTATTGTAAAATTTGTTAAATTATAAAAAAAAGAAAAAATTAGGAAAATTAAAAGCAAAATTATGAACCAATATAAATTTAAACGGATTTTTTTAATTGTTACAGACTCGCTCGGAATTGGTGATGATGGGCATCAAAAACAATTTAATGATGTCGGCGCAAATACTTTATACTCGGTTTCAAAAACAGGAGAATTAAAAATTCCTTTTTGAAAAAAATTAGGAATTGGAAATATCGCCAAAATTGAAAATTGTGGCAAGAAAAATAAAGAACCTCTTGCATATGTCTCAAGAATAATCGCTAAATCAAAAACAAAAGACACACTTTCTGGGCATCTTGAAATGATGGGAATTGAAACTATAAACCCAAACCCAAATTTTGAAAATGGTTTTCCTGATGAACTAATTAAGGAATTGGAAAAAGCTTTTGATAACCGTAAAATTATTGGGAACAAATCAATTAGTGGCACTGTTATTCTGTCAGAATTAGGACAAAAATCTATTGATGAAAATAAAATAATCGTTTATACATCGCCTGATTCAACTTTGCAAATTTGTGGTCATGAAGAAAAATTAGGACTTGAAAATCTTTACCGTTATGCAAAAGCAGCTCGGAAAATTTGTTCTTCAAAACCAAAATGAAATGTTGCGCGCGTAATTGCGCGCCCTTATATTGGCGAAAACGGAAATTTCACCAGAACTTTTAATCGTCACGATTATGCTAATATTCCGCCAAAATCCATTCTCGACCGTTTGCAAAAAAGTGGAGTTGAAACTATTGGTATCGGAAAAATTGGCGATATTTTTGTAAATCAAGGTCTTGATAAAATTTATGGTCCAGACAGCGATGAAAATAATATGGATATCGCGATTGATATTGCAACTCAACCAACAGAAAATCAATTTATTTTTGTTAATTTAGTCGAATTTGACTCAAGCTATGGACATCGCCGCGATGTTGTTGGTTATTGTCAAAATTTAAATAATTTTGATATCAAATTAGCTAAACTAGTAAACGCTTTAAAAGAAGATGATTTATTAATAATTTCTTCTGACCACGGAAATGATCCATGTTTTCGAGGCACAAACCACACTCGCGAAGCGCTTCCGTTAACAATTTTTTCAAAGAAATTTACTTCAAAAACAAAGGATTTAAAAAATCCGCTTGAATCACTTGCAACAATTGGAAATTTAATTGCAAGAAATTTCAAAATCAAACCCGCTGAAATTGGCGAGGATATTTTTGATTTTTTAAAATAAGTTATAATAGAAAAAAATAATAATTTAGAAAAATTTTATTATTTTATAATTAACCATTTTTTTGTCTATTTTATCAAATAATTTTAAATACCAAAAGTAAAAACATGCTAAAATTATTTCATTAATTAAAATACTCGCAAAAGGTTTTTAAATAAATAAAGTTTTTACATTACATATTTTTAAATTAATAAAATTATGAACATAAAAACTTTATTCAATAATAAGCAAAATGGATTAAAAATGAATGAAATAAGAAAAAAATTTATTGACAAGGAAAATTAAAATGTGAAAAAAGCAGGAAATAGATTCAAAGTCAGCCAAAAAAAACCAGTAACTTCTAAAAAAATAACATCAAATTTTATTATAAAAAAAAAAATTACAGTTTATGACTCCGATATTCTTAAAATAAAAAACAACACAACTAATGATAAGAAAGAACAGAAAAATAAGAAAAATCAAAAATTAATTGTCAATGAAAAAATAAATTTCGATGAAAAAAATGAAGCTGAAATTATCAAATTTTTTAAAAAAAATAACGAATTTTCAGATAAAAATATTAAAAAAGCTGAAAAAAACAACAAACCACCAGAGAATTCAAATGTTGATAAACGTAATAGTATTAAAAAATCTGAATTTAAAAATTTAACAAAAAGACGCTTAAATCGAATGGCAAATATTTCAATCATTTATAGTTGGCAACTTTTTAACCAAAATATTGACATTGAAGAGATAAAGGAAAAATATTTTGAACTAACAATTGATCAATTAAAATTGCTAAATTTCATACAAAAAAATTATAGTTTTTTAAAAAAAGTAATTAGCCTACAGTTAAAATCCAACTGAAGTTGAGAACGAATATTACCGTTAATCCGTTCTATTTTATTAGTCGGTGCTGCCGAACTGTTTTTTATTCCCAAGCGAATTGTTTTTAATGAATCAATTGAAATAACTAAAATTTTTAGCGTTACTGGTGATAATGAATTTTGCTTTGTAAACGCAGTATTACAAAAAATATACAATTATTATGAAACTAAAAATTTACTTAGAAATTAAAAACAAATCTGAAATTAAACGTTTTATTAAATTTAATACAAAATTTAAAAATTATCGTCAAATTCTTGGGAAAAAATTTAAATTTTTGTTTTATAATTTATGCAAAATTCTTCAAGTTGAAGCCTCAAATTATGAATGCGCAGCCCTTGATTTAAATTTAATTAGTAATATCGATAAAATTGATAATTGAATTTGCTGTATGAGTCAATTTTTGAGTAAAAACTTATTAATAAATTTTCGAATTTACAAAAATTTAGCAACTTTTTTATATTATAGTTGAAAAATTCATTCTCAGAAATTTAGTTTTAAATCGAAATTATCTAATTACGAAGATTTGCGTCGAGACGCATTTAATTCACTGTCAATCGAGTGAATTAGGGTAGACCCTAAATTTAACATTAAAATCATTGAAATTTTGAGGAGGTGAAAATAAATGAGTTTATACGATAAAGTTTTAAAAATGGGGTTTAAAAAAGCTGAATCATTAATTCGGACTGGATATGTAAAAGTTAACAACCAAATTTGTTATTTGCCAAGTCAAAAAATTTCAAATTTAGACTACGTTAGTGTGAAAGAAAAGTCTGACTATGTATCTCGGGGCGCGTTAAAATTACTTGCTGCTTATGAAAATTTTGAACTTGATTTTAAAGGGAAAACTATTTTGGACATAGGCGCATCAAAAGGCGGTTTCACACAAATATGCCTTAAAAAGGGTGCGAAAAAAGTTTATGCACTTGATTCAGGAACTAATCAGCTTGATTATTCGCTGCGAATCAATCCTAAAGTTTTTGTTAAAGAAAAAACCAATATTAAACATGTTAATAAAGGTTTTTTTGATGATAAAATTGATTTAATTGTTTGTGATGTTTCTTTTATTAGCCTTAAAAAAGTCTTGGATGTTGTAAAAAATTTGCTAGATGAGGGTAAAAATTTCATCGCTCTTTTAAAGCCGCAATTTGAAGCAAGTTCAAAATATGTTCAAAAAGGTGGTAAGGTTGCCAAAGAATATCACAAGTTTTTAATTGATCGAATTGTCAAATTCGCAAAACCTAATTTTGAACTAAAAAATTTTATGGAATCACCGATTAAAGGTTTAAAATCAAAAAATACTGAATATTTTTTGCATTTTGTTAGAAAAAATGATTGATTTTAAAAAATTTTTCCCATTTTTAAATAAAGTTGTTTATTTAGATTCTGCGGCAATGATGCAAAAACCAATATCTGTAATTGAAAAAATTAACGAATTTTACTTAAATTTTGCCGTTAATACCCATTCACAAAATTCCAAAATTGCCTATGAAAATCTTGCAAAAATTGCAAAAACACGCGAAAAAATTGCTAAATTTATTGATGCAGAATCTGAAGAAATCATGTTCAATTCAGGAACAACAGAAGCGATCAACTTATTTGCTAGTATGATTAAAAAATTTTTAAAAAAAGGCGATCAAATTTTACTATCTCCGCTCAACCATTCCTCAAATTTAATTGTTTGAATTAAAATAGCAAAAGAAATTGGTGCTGAAATTATTTATAGTAAGAAAATAATTGACAAAATTTCGTCCAAAACTAGAATTATTGCGTTTTCACAGACAAATAATTCTATTTTACTAAACTTAAATTTAGACGAAATTTGAAAAAAAGCTATAAAATACGATGTTTTTGTTCTTAATGATGCAACTCAAGCAATAAGTTATCAAAAAGTTAGTCTAAATTTTTGTCACGCTGTCGCATTTAGCTCTAATAAATTTTACGGGCCTACTGGCTTAGGTGTTCTTGCAATTAAAAAAAATCTCATTAATAAATTAGAACCAACTAAATTTGGTGGGGGGACAATTGCAAGTCTAAATTCTGAAAATATATTTTATTACAACAATTATCGAAAATTTGAACCTGGCACATTAAATTTTGCAGCAATTTGAGGTCTTGATGCTGCAATTAATTTTGTAAATAATATCGGAATCAAAAATATTTCAAAAAGGCTTGAAATTTTGAGTAATTATTTATACGAAAAACTAGAAAAAATTAAAGATATTGAAATTTTTTCTAAAAAAGGAGACCATATTTTGCTTTTCAATATTAAGGGATTCAACTCCTCAGATATTGCATCTTATCTTGGAAACAATAATATTTATGTCCGAAGCGGAACATTTTGCGTTCCTTTTTTAAAAAAAATACTGAAAAAAAATAGTTTTGTTCGTATTTCACTGGCGTTTTACAATGATTTTAGTGATATCGATAATTTGATTGAACATTTAGAAAAAAAGGAGTTTTTAGATTTTGTATAAAGATTTTAATAAAAGACGAGATATTATTTTAAATGCAAATAAAAAATTTAAAGAAAAAATTCGGGTATGTGTTTCAAAAAATAATCAAATTAACCAAAATTGCGAAGATAGTGTTAGTCTTGATTTAGAAATTTTGGAAAATAAGCTAAAAAAAATTCAATTTTGCGCTTCTGGGTGCAGCCTTTTAATAGCAAGTTGTTATTTGTTTGAAAAAATTTTACTCGACAAAACCATTCAAGAGACCAAAAATTTACTAAATAAATATAATGAAATGATTAATTTTCAAAAAATTATACCCGATTTGTATGACTTAAATGCTTTATTTATGGTAAAAAATCATCAAAATCGTGTTGTTTGCGTGAGTTTGGCAAAAAATTTATTAAGAAAAGTAATAAAAAATTATGGCAAAAATCAGAATAAATAAATTTTTGTCAAAAATGGGGATTTGTTCCCGAAGAAAATCTGAAAAATTGATTTTACAAAATCGCATAAAAATAAACGGACAAATAGCTAAAATTGGGCAAAAAGTTGACAAAAACGATGTTGTTGAACTTGATAATTTAAAAATAATAGAAAAACCCCTTATTTTTTGATATGCGTTCAATAAGCCAAAAAATTACATTACAAGTCGTTTTGATCCTGAAAATAGACCAACAATTATGGAATTTTTTGATAAAAATACATACATTTTCCCCGTTGGCAGGTTAGATTTTAAAACAACAGGATTAATTTTAATAACAAATGATGGAAAAATTTGCAACAAATTATTGCATCCAAGCTTTAAAATTAAAAGAGAATATTTAGTAAAAACCAACTTCGACCTTAGCGATAGCGAAATTAATTTTTTAAACCAGAATGTTATACAGCTTAATAAGGTTAAATCTACACAAAAAATTAAAAAAATCGGTACAAAAACGTATATTGTAATAGTTTGACAAGGATCTAATCATCATGTTAAAAAAATTTTTTCAACAATTAACAAAAAAGTAACCAAACTAAAAAGAATAAGTTTTGCGAATATTAAACTTGGAAATTTAAAACCGGGAAATTGGCGAAGATTGACAAATAAAGAAATTGAAATTTTAAAAACTCAAGTTAAGAAAACCTCTTAAAACTTACTTTTAGTTTTGTTCTTGGCAGGAAAAACAAAAATATATCGTAATATATAGTCTTCTTTACTTTTTCCCGCAAAAATAAAAAATAGACGCGCTAAAAAAAGCGGCATTCTTTATATTCCCTAATTTTAAAAGCAAAAACCTAGACTAATTCAATTATTGCCATTTTTGCATTATCTCCAGCACGACTAGGAATTTTTATAATCCTTGTATAGCCCCCATTTCTTTCAAGATAACGCGGTCCGATTTTGCTAAATAAATAAGGCATAGCCTTCATCCCTTCTTTATTTTTTTGCAAATAAAGAAAACTAAGAACTTGACGGCGTGATGCAAGATCATTTTTTTTTGCTTTTGTAATTAGTTTTTCAACCACAGAACGAAGTCGCTTTGCCCGTGCAAGCGTTGTTTTTATGTACCCATGCAAAATTAGTGATGTTGCTAGCGAACGAAAAAGGCGCCTGTCTCAGGAAGAATCATGCTTGTAAATTTGGTGAGGATTTGCCATTTTTAATTTTCTCCTTTATAATCATGCTTATAATTTTGCAATTTTTCTATTATTTCCTGAACTGATTTTCTCCCAAGATTTTTGATATTTTCAAAATCCTCTTGACTAAGATTTTCAATATCAGAAATTTTATAATATTGAGCGCGGCGAAGCGCGTTAAGTGAACGCACTGAAAGATTAAGAGCATCAATACTATTAGAAAAACGGCGAACTGGTTCTTCCTTGATTTGCTGATTTTCGAAAAAATCTTCACTGAATTTATTAAGATTTTCCACATTTGCTAATAAATTAAGGTGGGCAATGAGAATTTTAGCTCCCTGGGCTAAAACATCTTTTGCCAAAATTGAACCATCAGTTTTGATTCAAAAATTTAGTTTTTCTTCGATAATTGGGCTTGCTGAATTAATCTCAATTGATTGATAATTTGCATTTAAAACCGGAGAAAAATCGCTATCAACAGCTAAAACTGTACCCTCTAAATTTGATTCTAGTGTTTGAATTACTTCATTTACGTATTTTTTATTTGTTTCAAAATCACTAAAACCCTTTCCGGAAGTAATAAAAATTTCGAATTGTAAAGCGCCAATACGAGAAATATCAGCAATATACAAATCAGGATTAACAATTTTTAGTCCGCTATGAGATTGAATATCGCCTGCGAAAATTTGGCCTGCTTTTTGACCACTAAAACTCGCCTTATGAATTTGGTTTTTCTCAAAAAAACTAGGTTCATAAAAAAAACGGACTTTTTTAAGATTGTTTAAAATAGTTACAACATCTTCAATTACATCGTCAAGAACGGCAAATTCGTGTTTTACGCCTGCAATTTTAACAGCGAAAACGGCGCAAGAAGGAATTGCCGATAAAACTGTTCGCCGAAGCGCATTTCCGATTGTATTCGCCAGCCCGCGTTCTAATGGTTTTAGTTCAAAACTTGTTTCGAATTCGGTAATTTGTTCAACTATATTTTCAGAATAAAAAACTTTTGCATTTTTTTTCATTTAATCCTACCTTTTTTCCTGACGTTTAAATCATTTTCGCGGCGGTCTAGTTCCATTATGGGGAATCGGGGTAACATCTTTTGTTAGTAAAATGTTAATTCCGGAAGTAATAATTTGCTTACGGGCAGCCTCTTTTCCTTGTCCTGTTCCTTTTAGCTCGACAACTACCTCACGCATTCCGTGCTCGCGCGCTTTTTGCGCAGCTGCCGCAGTAGCTAGTGTCGCCGCATAGGCAGTTTTTTTCTTTGTGCCCTTAAATCCAATTGAACCAGATGAGGCTCAAGAAATTACATTACCTTGTTTGTCTGTAAAAGAAATAATTGTATTTTGGTGCGAAGAATGAATATGAGCGATTCCGACGGTAATATTTTTTGGCCGAACTTTTTTAACTTTTTTTATATTAGTTGCCATAATTATTTACCTTTCTCCTTTTTTGCCATAATTGTTTTTCGTGGTCCTTTACGAGTACGTGCATTTTTTTGTGTTACTTGACCTCGAACCGGCAGTCCTTTTCGATGACGAATTCCGCGATAACATTTTATTTCGATTAATCTTTTAATATTTGATTGCACTTCTCGGTGCAAATCACCTTCAGTTTTGTAAATTTTTGCAACATCACGAATAATTTGCAAAACTTCTTCATTAATTTCTTTTACCTTTGTATTAAGGGTTAAAATTGGATATTTTTTTCCAAATTTTTCTGCCTGTAATTTAGCAGTTTTTCCAACAATTTCTGTTGCTAGTGATTTTCCAATTCCATAAATACTTCTAAGAGCAATTACAACTCTTTTGTGATTAGGAATTTCAACATTAAGAACACGTGCCATATTGAAAATTTATATAAATATTTTTCCTTTTTATAATTTTAAAAAATTGTTTTAATTTTAGAGATTAAATAATAACTAAACTTTATTTTTTTAATTAGCTTATAAAAATAAAGTTTAGTGACAAAATCAAAATTTTTAAATTAAATTTATTAATTAATTTTGATTTTTAACTTAAAATAGATCAAAATTGAAAAGCCTAAAATTAGCCTTGCCTTTGCTTATGTTTTTTTAGTTGGCAAATAACGCGGTTAATTGAACGGCGCTTAATAATTTTGCAATCTTTGCAGATTTTTTTAATACTTGCTCGAACTTTCATTTTTTGCCTTTTTACTTTTGTATAAATATTTTAAAAAAACTAAATTACTTATAGCGGTAAACAATTCTTCCTTTTGAAAGATCATAAGGGGACATTTCCACGCGGACACTATCACCTAAAATGATTTTAATATGGTATAATTTCATTTTTCCGGCAATATGACAGTTTAATTTAACGCCATTTTCAAGGGTTACTTCATATTCTTGAGCATTAAAAACGTGGGTTATTTTTCCTGAAAATACAAGTTTTTGTTCTTTTGATGATTTTGTCATTTAATTTTGATCCATTTCTGTTAGAATTATTCCTTTGCCATTATGAATTAAAACTGTCTCTTCATAATGGGAAGTTTTCTTGCCATCTTTTGCTTTTACAGTTCAGCCATCTTTTAAAATTTCAACTTTTGCTGATGTTTGCAAAATCATTGGTTCGATACAAATTACCATATTATTTTTTAGCCTGATTCCTTTTTTGGGCTTGCCAAAATTGTAAATATTTGGATTTTCGTGTAATTGTTTGCCAATACCATGACCTGAAAATTCTAAAGGAGTAAAAAATCCATATGATTTTATTACATTCGCAATTGCAAAACCGATATCTCCGGTTGTTGCCCCTGGCTTAATTGCATTAAAACCAGCAAAAAAAGCTTGCTTTGCGCAATTAATTAGCTTCTGATTTTCTGAATTTTCGCCAAGTGATTTCGAAAAAGCACTATCAACGAAAAACCCGTTATAAGAAAGCCCTAAGTCAATTGAAACTAAGTCATTATGCTGAAGGATATAATCACTTGGAATTCCATGGATCAAAACTTCATTAACGCTTGTACAAATTGTAGCAGGAAAACCGTGATAATTTAGAAAAGCAGGTTTTGCATTTTTCTTTTTAATCTCTTGAAAAGCAATTCTATCGACTTCTTTTAAAGAGATACCTGGTCTTACAAAATCATAAACTCTTGCTTTGACTTCTGCCAGGATTTTCCCTGCAATTTTCATTTCGCTTATTTCAAATTCTGACTTAATTATAGCCATTTTTCGATTTCTTCGATAATTTTTTCAAGAGGGTTTTCGGTATCTAAATAGTGAATTTTGTTGATATTTTCATAATGTTGAACTATTGGAGCGATTGAAAGATTGAATTTTTCTATTCTAACACTAATAATTTCAGGGCGATCATCGTTCCGAGTAATTAAATCGTTATTATCAAGGTCACATTTACCAGCAATTTTTGGTTTAGCTAACAATAAATTATATGGTTTTTGGCATTCCTGACAAAAAAGTCGTTGGCGGAGACGATTAATAATTGTATCGGTCCTAATTTTTAGATAAAAAACAAGATCAACTTCAATTCCGTTTTCGTTCATAAAATTTAACTGTTCAATTGTTCTTGGATAGCCATCGAGAATATAACCTCGATTTTTTGGTAACTTGCTTATAAAATCAGCAACTATTTTATTTGTTATCTTATCTGGAACATAACCGCCAGAACTTACATAGCTCTGAATTTTTTTTGCTAGTTTTTGATCTTCTTTAATTTTTAATCGGAAAAGCTCGCCTGTAGAAATATGGACTAATTTATATTTATCCACTAAAATTTTCGAAAGACTTCCTTTACCTGATCCGGGCGCGCCAATGAAAAGAATTCTTTTTTCACTTATCATATTCTAAAAATTTATCATCCTTTTGCAAACAATTTACAAGCTATAATTTTACCATAAAAGATCCTGATTTGAATTTTGCGAACTGGAGTTTAGTTTTAATGTAAGACTTTTACGGATTTTTTTACTTTGTTTTAGAACTTTTTGAGCATCATAACGGGCTTTAATTTGCGAAATTGTCTCAAGTGTTGTTGTTGCTAAAATTATTATCGAAATTCCAGAAAAAGTGATTGCCGAAGGTATCCCTAACATAATCTCAACTGGTTGGAGGATTCCAAAAAAAGTAAGATAAATCGCGCTAAATATTGAAAGCCTTAAAACAACTCCGATTAAATAATCTTCGGTTTGTTCCCCTGGGCGAATCCCTGGAATAAAAGTGGAATTTTTTGCAAAATCCTGAGTGATTTTATCAATTCGGGATTGCTGTAATGACATTATGATACTAAAAGTGATGTTAAAAACAATAAAAATAATTAAACCAAACGGGTGATAAATTTGCATGTTATTATCAATTCAATTACGGGTTGGCGAGGTATTTCGGTCAAGAAAACCGCTAAAAAGCGTAGGCAAAGAAACAACAATTAAAGCAAAAATCACAGGCATAATTCCGGCAGGGTTTAACTTTAATGGTAAAACAGAAATCTCCTTAACATTTTTTGACATTCCTGATCCGGTTTGCTGGATTGGTATTTTTCGTTCTGCTAAATAAACATAAACCGAAATTAACAAAACAAGTAAAAAAGCAAAAATATAAAGAAGAAAACTTAGAACTTGAGTAATTAATGAAGAAGGGGAACTAAGATCAACAAGATATTCAAAGGCATGCTTAAAACGACGGGGAATACCAACAATAATTCCGGAAAAAATTAAAAGTGAAGTTCCATTACCAACGCCTTTTTCGGTGATTTGCTCAGCTAAAAACAGTGAAAAAAGCGAACCAGCCACCAATATCAACGGCAAAACTAATCAAATAAAAACTTGTGTATTGATTTCTAAACGCACAAAACCAAAATCACTATTCAAAATTACCGTACGGATTAACACGATTGCTTGAACAAAGGCAATTACCAAAGTCAAAAATCTAGTTATTATATTAATTTTTCGTCTACCTGCTGGACCTGATTGTGAAAGCCGATGAATTGGTGGGAATAACTTCGTTTGCGCTATTAACATAAATAAGGAAGCAGTAATAAACGGACTAATTCCGAGTGCAACCACTGAAAAATTGAGTAATCCGCCGCCGCCGACGGTATTAATAATTCCTAAAAATGAATTTGCATCCAACTGGAATTGTAATAGTTTTAATCCGGGGATTGTAATTGTGCCACAAACAATAAAAATAACAAGTAAAAAAATTGTAAAAATTAATTTTCGAGTTAAAATTTGTTCTTTAAAAGCAAAGTATACACGATTCTTTAGAATTACGTAGGCAGAAGTTATATTTTCTCAAATTTTACCCAAAAATTTCAACACTAGCGAACCTCGATTTTGCCACCTAATTTCGTAATTTTTTCATGCGCAGCAGCAGAATAAGCGTTTGTTGTGATTGTTAATTTTTTTGTTAGTTCGCCTTTTGCAAGCAGTTTGGCTGGAAGATTTCTTTTTTTAAGAATCCCTTTAAGATATAAGGATTCCAAACTAATTTTATCACCATCTTGATAACGACTTTCAAGGTCAGAAAGGTTGAAAATTTCAAATTTTTTTGCATTAAAATTATAAAATCCAATTTTTGGCACACGACGAAACCAAGGATTTTGCCCGCCTTCAAAACCCAGGCGAACAGTTGACCGTTTTTTTTGTCCCGATTGTCCACGACCTGCTTGTTTTCCTTTTCCAGCAGCATGGCCACGTCCTTTGCGATGTTTTTCTTTTCTAGAACCAGGGGTATAAATAAGATTTTCAAGCCTAATTGACATTTTTTTGATCCTTTTTTTAGTTTGAAATGAGTAATTGTACTAAATTATTTAATTTGTCTTTTATTTTTTCATAAAAAAAAAAAAAAAATTGCGAATTAACTGCTTTTGGATAATTATAACACAAAAATTTTAAAAAGAAGATATTCGTTTTAGTTAAATTAAAATAACTAAATTTACTGTTTTTTCAAAAAAGTATAAATAATAAGAATAAATTCGCAAATTTTTCTCTTTTAGTTAAATTGTGAAATTTAAACTAAATAAATAAATAAAAATTTTAGTTTTTTTAGTTTTTTAGCGCGTGGGCTTGTTGTGGACTTAAATCACGTAATTCGGCTACCTGATTAAGTGTTTTAAGTCCTAAAAGCGCTTTTAGAGTGGCTCTTACCACGTTAATTTTTGTTCGTGAACCATAAGTTTTTGTATAAATATCAGTATATCCTGCAAGCTCAACAACGGCGCGCACAGTATTGGAGGCAACAATCCCCTTACCTCTTGGCGCTGGTTTTATCAGAATTTTTGATGCTGAATATTTTGCGCTAATTTCGTGAGGGACAGTGGATCTGCGATAAATAGGCACACTTACAAGTCGGTTTTGTGCGTCTTTTATTGCTTTGCGGATCGAGTCTTGAACTTCATTCGCCTTGCCATGACCAAAACCGACTTTACCTTTTTTATTCCCAACAACAGCAAAAGCGCTAAAAGAAAAACGACGGCCACCTTTTACAACTTTTGTAACTCGCGCAATTGAAACTACCCTATCTTCGAATTCAGGTTTGAAATTTTTGTCTTTATTTTTTTGCCTTTGTGGCCGAGGTCGTTGGGTTCGTTTTTGCTCTTTTGAAGATTCAAAATGCTCTTGATTTACTTTTATTTTTTTAATAAGGGCTCCGGATTCGTTTTTTATTTCTGTTGGGATTTGCCCCGTTAGTTTTGTGTTAGTGTTTTTAGTTAAAATATTAAGATCAATAGTGTTTGAATTCTCGGTTATTCCAACTATTGCGTCTTGTTTTATATTAGATTTCTGCTCACTTTTTGCTAGGTTTTTTTCAAGATTATTATCCATTCTAGAATTTTACTCCTTGTATTCTTAGTGCATCGGCAAAGGCTTTGACACGGCCATGGTAAATATAACCGCTACGATCAAAAACAAAATCAGTCTTTTCTAATTGTTTTTCTTTGATTTTTTTATATAATTCAGGGGCTAAACCTGCTGCTGCTTTAATATTTCCGCTGTATTTATCAGTTTTATTTAACGTTGAGACCGAAATTAGTACTTGATTTTTTCAAGGATCAAAAATATAAGCATAAAAATGACGCAAAGATTTATAAACACCGATGCGATATTTTTGTTTATCCTCGCGGTTTTTTACTAACTTATTTAAAATGCGGACATGTTTTACTTTTCGATAAAAATTACGTGATTTTTGCATAACTATTTTGAAGCTTTTTTCCCTTCTTTTAGTTTCAGAATTTCATCAGCATAGGAAATTCCTTTTCCAGAATAAGCATTTGGTTTGCGCACCTGGCGGATTTGAGCAGCAAATTGCCCGACTTTTTGTTTATCAATCCCTTTAATTTGAATTGTTGTTGGATTCGGTATTAAAACATCAAGTTCTTCAGGCACTTTAATTTCAACAGGATGAGAATAGCCAACTAAAAGCTCAATTATGTTGGTTTTTAATGTTGCCTTATATCCAACACCTTTAATTTTTAACTCCTTTTGAAAACCTTTAGAAACCCCGACTAACATCGCAGATAAATGCGAATTTGTTGTGCCATGAAGTTGTTTTACTTGTTTTATATCCGAATTTCTTGTAGTTTTTAATGTTTGGTTCTCCGCAAAAATCGCAATTTGCGGAGAAAATTGTCTTTCTAAAATACCTAAAGGCCCCTTAATTTTTACATTTGAGCCGTTAATTTCGACAAAAACTTGCTGAGGAATTACTAATAAACGGTTACCAACACGTGACATTTAAATTTACCTTACCAAATATAGGCGATAATTTCACCACCTATATTTTCCTTTCTTGCTTGCGAATCTGTTAGTATTCCTTTTGAAGTTGAAAGAATTGCAATCCCAAAACCTGATTGGACAAAAGGAATTTTACTTGCTGGAGTATAAACTCGCAATGAAGGTTTTGAAATACGCTTAAGTCCAGAGATTGTTGAAAGATTTCCTTTATATTTAAGCTCGACAGTAATTGTTTTTTTTAGTTCTCCTTGAACTTGAAAGTCTTTAATATAACCAGCTTTTTTAATAATTTCGATTATTTTTTGTTTTGTTTTTGAATGCTGAAATGATACTTGTTTGTGTTTTCTGATTGTTGCATTCCGAATTCGGGTGAGCATATCAGCAATTGGATCTGTAATAAAAGCCATAATTTCTACCAACTCGCTTTCTTTATTCCTGGGATTCTTCCTTGATGTGCTAATGTTCGAAAACAAATCCGACAAATTCTAAATTTCCGCAACACTGAATGTGATCTTCCGCATAATTGACAACGAGTATAAGCACGAACTTTAAATTTTGGGACTCTGTTTGCTTTTACTTTTCACGACATTTTTGCCATAAATTTTATCCTTTTTAATTTAAAAATTGGTAGTTTTTTCGCTAAAATTTAAATTTTTTTAGCAAATGGAAAACCTAATAATTCTAGTAATTTTTGGGCTTGTTGATTATTTTTAGCAGTTGTTACGATTACAACATCAAGACCGCGAATCTTGGAAATTTTATCAAAAGTTATTTCCGGAAAAACGATTGCTTCTTTAAACCCAAGTGCAAAATTACCGTTATTATCGAAAGATTTTTGTGAAAGACCGCGAAAATCGCGAATCCGCGGAATTGCAATGTGTAAAACTTTTGCAAGAAAATTCCACATTTGCTGTCGCCTTAGAGTAACTTTGCCGCCCATCGGCATTCCTTGACGCAATTTTCAGGTTGCCAATGATTTTTTAGCAGTTGTTTTATACGGTTTTTGCCCAGTTATTTTTCTTAGATCATCAAGAACGGACTCGATTGCTTTGGCATTACTAACTTGGTCTCCTGCTGTCATATTCACAACAACTTTAGTAATTTTGGGTACTTGCGATACTGATTTGAAATTAAAATGTGCTTTTAACTCTTTAAAAACGGATTCTTTATAATGCTGTTCAAGTTTTGTCATCACTAAATTGCCTTTCCCGTTTTTTTGGCAATTCGAATTTTATTGCCATTTTCGAATTTAAAACCAACACGAGTCGGGATTGCTGGTTTATCTTTTGTAGCTTTTTTTGCAACTAGCGCCAATTTTGAAAATAAAATTGGGGCATCAAAATTAACAATTTCACCGGTTGTATTTTTATTTGAAGGTTTTTTATGTTTGGTTTTTGTATTAATACCTTTGACAATTGCAGATTTTTTAGAAGGGATTATTTCTAAAACGGAAGATACCTTGCCTTTATCATCTCCTGATAACACTAAAACTGTATCATTTTTACGGATTTTTGCCATAATTTATAATACCTCCTGAGCAAGTGATGCAATTTTTAAATACCCTTTTTCCCGAATTTCTCGGGCAATTGGCCCAAAAACCCTTGTTCCTCGGGGTGTTCCATCTTCTTTTATAATCACAACCGCATTATCATCGAATTTAATATGCCCCCCATTTTTCCGCCGTAATCCGTAAGTTGTTCTAACAATTAGCGCTTTAACTACTTGACCTTCTTTTAAAATTCCGTTAGGGATTGCCTTTTTTACAGAAACTACAACAATATCGCCAATATTTGAAGTTTTTTTTACCGAACCACCTAAATTTCGAATTACCCCAACAATTTTTGCTCCAGAATTATCAGCGACATTAAGACGCGAAAGTTCTTGAACCATTTTAGATTTCTCCTTTTTTTTGCAAAACTTCAACTAATCGAAAATGTTTGGTTTTTGAAATTGGACGACATTCGGTTATTTTCACAAAATCACCAACTTTAGCAAGTCCGTTTTTATCATAGGTTGCAAATTTCTTTGTTTTGCGGAACCTTTTAGCATAAATTTTGTGTTTATAAGCTGTTTCTACTGCGACCATAATGGTTTTGTCGCCCACGCGTATAACCTTGCCTTGTAAACTTTTACGGAGATTACGAGTTTGCGATTTTTTTAATAAATTTACATTATTCATTCTGAGCACTCATTTCTACGGGTTTTGCTATTTTGTTTTGGATTTTTGGAGCTAAAAGTGGTTTTATATGTGATCTAAAATGGGATTTTAATGATTTTGGTTTATGCGAAAGGATAAATTTTTTAGCTTTTTTTTGTTTTTTTGTTAATTTTTTTGGTTTGGGATTTTCTTGAAGATTTTTTTGGGAGATTATCGTTAAAATACGGGCGATTATTTTCCGAATTTGCGCAATTTTATGACTTTGTTCTAAATTTGAACTCTGATTTTTAAAACGTAAAGTAAACAATTCTGAACGATATTCAAGAAGCAATGAATTTAATTCGCTTGATGATTTTTTTAAAAGTTCTTTAAATTCCATGATTTTCCTAAACTGTTGTTACTATTTTTCATTTAAGCGGTAATTTATGCCCCCCCAGTCGCAGGGCATCGCGGGCAATTTCGTCTTTTACCCCTTTAACCTCAAATAACATCGTATTTCGTTTTACAACCGCAACTCAACGGTCAATCGAACCTTTTCCCGAACCCATTCTAACACCTATCGGTTTTGAAGTTAGTGACAAATGCGGAAAAATTCTAATAATAACTTGACCTTCCCGTCCCATTCTTCTGGTAATTGCAACCCTTGCAGCTTCAATTTGGGCAGCTGATACTCAAGCAGAACCTACCGCCTGAAGCCCATATTCGCCAAAAGAAACGAAATTACCTGAATGAGCATCACGTTTATCGTGATAAAGACGGAATGTTTTGCGGTGCTTTGTTTTCTTTGGTTGCAACATTTTTATCTCCTTTTATCACCTTTAGCAATAGTTTCAATATCAATTTTCTGTCTTAGTTCGCCAAGCGAGACTCAAACTTTAACCCCGAGAATTCCGTAGGTTGTTTTAGCAATCGCAGTAGCATATTCTACATTTTGTCGTAAAGTGTGTAATTTCATCTCGCCTTCGGCATAACCTTCAGAGCGAGCCATTTCAACTCCGTTAAGTCGTCCAGATACAAGCGTTTTTACGCCTTTTGCTCCGGCTTTTAGCGCAGTTCTAATTGCAAATTTTTGCGCAATTCGGTAAGATTTTCTTTGTTCTAGTTTTTCCGCGATTGCTTCTGCCATCAATTTTGCATTCAATTCTGGATTTTGAATTTCAAGAGCATCAACATTTAAAATTATTTTCTTGTTTTTTAATGTTCTTTTTAATTTTTCAATAATTTTTTTGAGATTTTCGCCAGAAGCACCAAGAAATGAACCTAATTTTGCTGTATAAACTAAAACGGTAATTGCATTATTCCGATCACGTCGAATCACAGTGTTCCCAATTTGATATTCCCGAGTTAATTTTTCAAAAAAGCGATGAATCTTGACATCTTCTAATAAATTTGCCGCAAATTTATTCTTATTTGCATACCAAATTGCATTATGTGATTTTGTAATTCCGTAGCGAAAGCCATTTGGATTGACCTTTTGCCCCATTATTTTCCTCCTTTTTCGGGTTCAAAACTCGTCTTTGTGGCATCATTTTCAGTAATAAGATCCGTTAAATCAGTTTTTTTGTTGGTCATATGGTCTTGTTTTTTTTCACTTTCTTGTACTTTTATAATGTTTTTGTTCTCATATAGGCGTGTTTTTTCATTATTTTTTTCGTTTTCGGACACAAGAACTACTTTAAAATGGGAAGTTCGCTTCAGTATTTGGCTAGCCGACCCTTTTGCTCGCGGACGAAAGCGTTTTAAAGTCGGCCCTTCGTTAACAATTGCAGCTTTTATGCTTAGATTAGAATGCTCAAGTCCATGGTTATTAATTGCATTGGCAACAGCAGAATTAATCAATTTAGCAAAGATTGGCGCAGCTTTTTTTCTGGTATGGGCAAGAATTGCGAGTGCATCTGAGACTTTTTTACCTTTTAGCAAAACCGCAACAAGTCGTGCTTTTGAAGCTGAAATTCGCTGCGTTTTTAATGATGCAATCGCAAAATTATGGTTAGTTAAATTCATTTATAATTCCCTTTATTTTTTTGCCTTGTCTTTTCCATGACCATAATAAGTTCTTGTTGGCGAAAACTCACCTAACTTATGTCCAACCATATCATCGGTGATATAGACTTCGTTGAAAATTTTGCCGTTGTGAACTAAAAATGTTAGTCCGACAAACTGGGGGAAAATTGTTGAACGTCGCGACCAGGTTTTAATTGGTTTTCGCGAATTTTTTGCAATTGCTTCATCGACTTTTTTTAGTAAATAATCATCAGCAAAAGGGCCTTTTTTTAGTGAACGAGCCATTATTTTTTAGTTTCCTTTCTTGAACGAATTATCAGTTTAGTTGAAGCTTTTTTCGGATTTCTAGTTTTAATTCCTAATGCTTTTTTACCTCAAGGAGTCAAAGGCGATTTTCTTCCAATTGGTTGTTTTCCTTCCCCGCCACCATGAGGGTGATCGTTAGGGTTCATAACCGATCCTCGCACAGTTGGTCTTATGCCTTTATGACGATTTCTACCCGCTTTTCCAATATTAACAAGGGAACTTTCCTCATTTCCAACAACCCCAATTGTAGCTCGGCAAGTCGCTAAAATTCGCCGATATTCTCCAGATTTTAACTTGATAACTACATATTTTCCACCCTCATCGCGCCCTTGAATTTGGGCCCAAGTTCCCGCAGAACGAATAAGTTGACCGCCATGCCCCGGATGAAGTTCAATATTATGAACAAAAGTTCCTTCAGGAATATTTAAAAGCGGGAGAGAATTACCCACTAGAATATCAGAATTAGGGCCAGAACTTATTTTTTGTCCCACTTTAAGATTTTTTGGGGCCAAAATATAACGTTTCTCGCCATCTATATAAGAAATTAGTGCAATATTTGCGGAACGATTGGGATCATATTCTATTGTCTTTACAATTCCAGGAATATTATCCTTGTTTCGTTTAAAATCAATTAAACGGTATTTTCTCTTGTGTCTGCCGCCTTGATGACGAACAGTAATTTTTCCTTGGGAATTCCGCCCTGAGTGTTTTTTAAGAATTACAAGAAGTGACTTTTCGGGTTTATTAGTACTTAAATTTGCGCCAAAATCAAGTGAAGACATATGACGGCGACCATTTGTTACTGGTTTATAATATTTAAGAGCCATTAATTTGCATCTCCCTTATCTTGATTTTCAGCGGTTTTTTCTATTTTTTCTGTTGTAAGATTTTCTGATGCTTTTTCGTGTTTTTTTGCAAGTTTTTGGGCGATTTCCTGGTTTTTAACATCTAATTCAGCTTTTTTTTGCTCTATTTTTGCCATCGTTTCATTGTTGTTTTCGCTATTTTGGTTAAAGTTATCAACTTGGGGGCTTTCTTCATCAAAAAGATTGATTGTATAACCTGGTTTTAATTTTACAAGTGCTTTTTTATATTTAGTTGTAAAACCTTTTGATTTTCCGAGTTTTTTTTCTTTTTTTGGAACAGTAAAAATATTAACCTTATCAACTTTGACATTAAAAATATATTCAACTGCTTTTTTCGTCTCCGAACGATTTGTTTTTGGACTAACCTTAAAAGAATAAACCGAGGCTGACATTAACTGATAGGATTTTTCTGTTAAAATTGGGCCCTTTATAATTTCATTTACATTATTCATTTTTTAAATCCTTTTTTCAAGATTTGCTATTTCATTTTTTGAAATAACTAGCAAATCAGTTTTAATTAGCGATTCAATTGTTATTGAATTAGGTTTTACTAGCTCAACATTTGGTAAATTTCTTGCTGATAAAAATAAATTAGAATCACTGGAGGCAATCAAAATATGACGAAGATGAACAATATTAAATGTTTTTAAATGTTGAACTAGCAATTTTGTTGAAATTTTATCTTGAGAAAAATCACTGACAAGAATTTGCTTGTTTTGAGCAAGCTGAGACAATGCAGAAGCAAAAGCAATTTTCTTAACTTTCTTATTAACTTTTAAATTGTAATTTCTTTGAATAGTTGGCCCAAAAGCACGTCCTCCACCAACAAAAATTGGCGAACGTCTTGAACCGGCTCGTGCTTTTCCGGTTGATTTTTGTTTTCATGGTTTTTTCCCTGTTCCGGAAACCTCAGCGCGATTTTTTACCTTATGATTTGCAAATCTTTTTGTTGATCTTTCAGATAAAATTGAATCAAAAATCGCCTGAAAATATAGATCTTTTTTTTCAAATAACGATTCTGGAAGATCCTCATTTGCATTAAATTTTACCAGGTTTTCATATTTTTTTGTCTGAATTATAATTTCTGAATTTTTATTCATTATTTAACTCCTGATTATTAGAATTAAAACTAATTTCAAAAAGACTAACTGGGGTTTTTGCTTTTGGTTTTTTTGTTGCAGTTTTTATTATTAAAAAAGATTTCTTTGGCCCTGGAACTGATCCTTTTAATATTAATAAGTTATTTTCTTTATCCACTTTAATAATTTCAAGTGATTGTTTTGTAACACGAGAGCAGCCTAAATGTCCTGGCATTGTCATTCCTTTGACAACTTTATTTCCTGAAATATCTCCAAGCGATCCGGTTTGGCGGATTGGCTTAGAGCCTCCGCCTCCACCATGAGATCTTGGCCCAATTGCTTGATTGTGTCGCTTGATTGTCCCAGCAAATCCTTTTCCCTTTGATGTGCCAATTACATCAACAAATTCACCAGCACTAAAAATTGAAACATCGACAACTTGTCCTAATTTGAAACCTTGTAGATTGCGAAATTCGCGAATAAATTTTTTAGGTTTAGTATTTGCTTTCGCAAAATGACCAATTTCTGGCTTTAAAAAACGTGATTCTTTTTTATCAAAAGCACTAAGTTGGACCGCATTATAATTATTTTTTTCTTTAGTAATGATTTTAGTTACAATATTTTCTGGAACTTCGATTATGCTAGCAGGAATAGCAACACCATCTGTTGTAAAAAGTTGGCTCATCCCTATCTTTTTTCCTAGAATTCCTTTCATTTTAACTTACCTCAATTTCTAATCATACGCCGGCTGGAAGTTGTGATCTTGAGATTTTTTCAGTTACGGCTTTTTGATTTGCTGGTGATAATTTTAATATTACAAGTCTTTTATGTGTCCGACTTTCAAATTGTTCACGAGATTTTTTATTAATATGAACTGATCTTAGAATTGTATAAATCGATCTTGAAGTCGGAAGTGGTACAGGGCCTCGGGTTTCAACATTTAATTCACGCGCTAAAAGCACGATTTTTTTAGCGGCCGCGTCAATTTGTCGATGATCAAATGCTTTTAGTTTAATTTTAATGGATGTTTTACTCATAAAAATTTAAGTGAGTTGCTCCTTGTTCATAAATTTTGAACGGACTCCACATAAAAACCAATACACGATAACAACTCTCTCTCGTGTATCGCAACCTTATGCTTCAAAATCCCTTTGGCGATAAATTGGAATTATACAGAAAAATTTAATAATTTTTTTTATTTTTTTATTTTTTTATTAAATGCAAAAAAAATGTAATAAAAAAATAAAAAAGGGTGAAAGGGTGTAATAATAACTTTTTTCAAATAAAAGCGCCATAAAAACTTATGACAATGTAGGAAACAATAAACAAAAACATGCAGTTTTTACTTATTTTACGCAGTTTATAAAAATTTGTCTTAAAATTAGCAAAACAACTCTAAAAAGGTATTTTTTATTCAAAAAGGAGGAAAATGAATAATATTAATTTGTGAATTAACAAAATTTCTTGTAACCTTCAGCGATATGAAAATGTTGTTCAAAATTTATATACAATCGCTATTGCATATAATCAAAATAAAAAAATTTTTGCAATTAGGCCAAATTTACTTGATTTTCCTCATGGCATTGGGCTTCGAAAAATCCCATTTTTGAAAAACTGACCAACAAAAAAAATTATTAGTTTTATTTATAATGGTAAATTAAAAGAAAAATTTACTAACTTTCAAAAATGGGATTTACAAAAAAATCGCAGTTTACTAAACCAAATTAAAGCAAAACTATTAGTTTGAGAATATTACCTAGCATTTTTAGAAGGAAATTATTCACAAACATTAGTGCTTCAAGAAGTTTTATATACAAAAAAACTTTATTTTTTCAGAGGTTTAGTTTGGAATAACAAAAATTATACAATGATTGTTGGTCTTAATAAATTTCAGGGCAATAAACTTTATGCAACTGATTATTGTTCTTTTTTTACAGCGCTTTTGACATCAAAAGAAATTAATGAAAAAGCACAGAATGTTACTAAAATTTCACAAATTAATAAAATCTGGTATAACACTAAAAGACAACATGTTAAATGTTACTAAATATTTGTGAATTTTTGTTTGATTTATTATACTCATAAATTAAACTTTAAAAAAAGTATTCGAAAAAATAAATAAACTTTAACCTACAAATTCTAAGTAATATTTACAATTTTTTATAACCCAATTAATCTTTTATACATTTAGCCAAAAGAAAAATTGCCGCTGTTTCAGATCGCAGAATTCTTTTCCCAAGAGAAATGCTTTGAAAACCGAATTTTTTTGCTAGAATTACCTCTTCATCACTAAACCCACCTTCAGGTCCAATCATTAAAATTGTTTTTTTGTTTGCCTCAGGGAAATTTACATTACTTTTTTCTTTTTCAAAAGCAATTAATTTAACCCAAAAATGCTCTGATTTTTTTAAAATTTCATTATAATTCATAGGTAAATTTATTTTTGGAACCAAATTGCGAAAACTTTGTTGAGCGCTGTGAAGACAAATTTGCTCTCACCTTTTTAGTTTTTTAGACAAATCACCGTTTAGTTTTTGATTTACATTTTTACTATAAAATGGTCAAATTTCGTGAACACCAATTTCGACCGCTTTTTGAATTGCAAATTCAAACGATTTAGTTTTTAGAACTGCAAGAGCAAGAACAACTTCATTTTTTGGCTCATTATTGATATTTATTTTAGTAATAATTTCAGCTTTATTTGAATTTTTAACTAATTTCGTAAGGTAAAAATGGCCGTTATAAACACAAATGAAATTTTCGTGTTTGATTCTTACTGTTTTAATATGTTTTAAAATAAAATCATTAAGTATAAAAAAATTTTCGTATTTTTCATTAACAAAAAAGCGAAACATAAACAAAATTTTAATATAAAATTCGATAACTTATTCAAAAATTAATTTAAAATTATTAAAAATAGGAAAAATTATATTATGAAGAAATTATCAGCAAATAAAATTAGACAGCTTTGAATTGATTTTTTCCGCGGAAAAAATCACCTTTTCATTGACTCTAAACCACTTGTTCCGCAAAATGATAATTCTTTGCTCTGAATTAATTCAGGAGTGGCAACCTTAAAAGATTATTTTACCAACAAAAAAATCCCACCATCAAATCGACTTGTTAGTACACAAAGGGCGCTAAGAACTAATGATATTGAAAATGTAGGTTCAACATCCCGCCACCATACTTTATTTGAAATGCTTGGGAATTTTTCAATTGGCGATTATTTTAAAACCGAAGCAATCGATTTTGCCTATGAATTTCTAATAAAATGACTTGAATTGGACCCTAAAAAACTTCTTATTACTTATTATGATGGTGATAATCTAACCTTTGAAAAATGAAAAAGCTTGGGAATTCCTGAAGAAAAATTAATTAAAGGAAATAAAAAAACTAATTTCTGAGATTTAGGTCAAGGACCTTGCGGCCCATGTACTGAAATTTATTTTGACCGCGGGGAAAAATTTGACACTCGGGGAAGTGAATTGATAAAAAACGAAATTGAGAATGATCGTTTTATTGAGATTTGAAACATCGTTTTTTCAGAATTTAACAACGACGGAATGCAAAATTATACACCTTTAAAATCAAAAAATATCGATACTGGCGCTGGTTTTGAACGCATTGTATCAATTTTGCAAGATGGACCAACTAATTATGATACCGACCTTTTTCTGCCAATTATTGCAGAAATTGAAAAAAATACTGATTTTCATTACGATATTAATAATTACTTTTTAAAAAAGCCCTCACAAACTAAAATTAATACTAGTTTTCGAATTATTTCTGATCACATACGTGCAATTACTTTTGCAATAAATGACGGAGTTCTACCCTCTAATTTACACCGCGGATATATAATTCGTCGCTTAATTAGAAGAGCCTACTGAAATGGGAAAAAATTAGGAATTAACCAACCTTTTTTATACAAATTAGTGAAAATTGTTGGAAAAACCTTAGAATATAATTTTGATATCCAAAAAATTAGCAATATTATCCTCCAAGAAGAAGAAAATTTTGCAAAAACACTTGAAATAGGGTATAATTTACTTAATGCCGAGTTAAAAATCGCAAAAAACTCAATAAAATCAGAAATTGTTTTTAAACTTTTTGAAACTTATGGTTTCCCTGTTGAACTAACCCAAGAAATTTTATTAGAAAATAACATTGAATTTAATCTGAACACTTTAAAAGAACTGCAAGAAAAACACTCGGAAATTTCACGAGTTAAAATAACTAAAGGCATGGGCAAAGTAGTTAATTCACTTGCGCGGGTTAAAAATAAAATATCCGAATTTGTTGGTTATGAATCACAAAAAGTAGATACTATTATCAATTTTTTGGCAAACGAAAATGAAGAAATAACTGAATCAAGTAGCGAAAATTTATCTTATGCAATTTTTAAAAAAACACCTTTTTATGCAACAGCAGGAGGGCAAAAGCATGATCAAGGCTGAATTATTCAAGACAATGAAAAAATTGAAATTCTTAAAGTTTTTAAAGACAAATTTTTAAACAATATTCACGTTTTTCGCGGGAAAGTCTATAAAAACCGGCCGGTTTTTTTAAAACTAAATTCTGAAAATCGCAGAAAATTAGAGCGAAATCACTCAGCAACTCACCTTTTATTTGCGGCATTAAGAGCTGAATTTGGTTCTGAAATTAAGCAGTTAGGATCCGATAATAATGAAAACCGGCTAACTTTCGACTTTCCATTTAGTCACAAACCTAGTCAAGAAAAAATCAAGGCTGTTGAAAACCGTGTAAATTCATATATAAATCAAGAAATTAATCGTCAATATTTAATTACTGATCTTAAAAATGCGCAAAAACTTAATGCAATTATGACGCTTGAAGAATCAGAATATATGGATCCAATTTTGTTAAGACTTGTAATTTTTCCAGAAATTACAACTGATTTATGCGGTGGAACTCATATTAAAAATACAAAATTAATTGAAAAATTTACAATTATAAACTGCCAAAGTAAAGGTGCGGGAATTTATCGAATTCGCGCAGTTACTTCCTGAGAAAAATATACTAAATTTTTAGAAAATAATATTGAAGCAGTTAAGAAAAAAATTTTAAATTTAGAAAACAAAATTAGGAAAATAGACACTACTTTTGCTGCAAATTTACCAAATTTGCCTAATTTAGAAGAACAATTTTCCCAAATAAAAAAAATTGAGGAAAAACTTAAAAATTATTACAAACAAGCGTTAAAATCTAATGCAACACTAGTAAAATCGGAGCTTGATTTAAACAAGATAATCCAAATTAACAAAGTTAGTTTCTATCTTGATCTTAATTTTCCTATACAAAACTTAAAGCGAACAGCCGCTACTTTAAGAGAAAAAAATCCAAAAATATGCTTTATTTTAGCTGCTAATTTAAATAATAATCAATATTTAGTTGTAGTTTCTTCTGCGGTTGTAAAATCTGATCTGATACTTTATAAAATTTTAAAAACTCATGATGGATTAGGCGGTGGAAACGCTAAAATAGCTCAGGGCAAAATTCAAAAAGAACTAAAAAAAGAAAACTTAATTGAACTTTTATGGGAAAACATCCAAGAATTTTAGCGCTGGACCTCGGAGTAAAAACTTGTGGTTTGGCAATTTCTGATCCTGATTGGAAAATCTCTTACCCCCTTGAGCAATTTAATTTCAAACGTTATGATTTTGCAAGTTTAATTTCACGAATTGCTTTTTGATTAGAACAATACAAAATTTCCACCATAGTTCTAGGTTATCCGCTAACTTTAAATGGCAAAATTTCACCGCGAACAAAAATGGTTGAAAATTTTGCCTATTTAATAAAAAAAAATCTCAAAATCAACGTTATTTTTCAAGACGAGAGATTTTCAACAAAACAGGCTCAAAATTTTTTATTAGATTTAGGCATCTCTTTTAAAAAACGCCAAAAAATTATAGATAAATTAGCGGCACAAATAATTTTGGAAAGATTTTTAGAAACTGTAAACAAAAAACAGTAAAAAACAAAAATAAAATAACCAAACTTTCTAAAAAAATAAAAAAACACTTAATAACTTTATCAAAAATCTGACTCTTTAATGATATAATTAAAGAATTATAATAGCCGCCAAAAATTAATCTCCCAAGTCAAAAAAAATGCAACAAACACAAAAAACACTATAAAAACAAAGGTAAATTTAACAATGAAACTAATTGTTGGACTTGGAAATCCAGGTAAGAAATATGCTCAAACAAAACACAATGTTGGTTATTGAGTTCTTGACTTATTAGCAGAAAAATTAGCTATCAGTTTTGATCAGAAAACTGAAAATGGTAATTATGCGAAGCAAGCCGATTTTATTCTCGCAAAACCAAACACTTTTATGAATAAATCTGGTGATTTTGTTCAAGAATTAGTTAATTTTTATAAAATTAACATTCAAGATTTACTAATTGTCTATGATGATATGAATCTTGAAATTGGCCAAGCAGCAATAAAAGCATCAGGAAGCGCTGGCGGACAACGCGGAATGGCACATATTATTGAAAAATGTGGCACAAAAGAAATAAAAAGACTAAAAATTGGCATTTCGCGTGGCGAAAATGCAAAAGATTATGTTCTATCCCCTTTTGAACCTAAGGCGAAAGCTAAAATAAAACTCGTTATCGATCAGGCAGCGGATATTTTAATTTTTTATTTATCTAATAGTTTTATGACTACAGTTGAAAAATTCAATGCAAACAAAAACAAAGCTTAAAGAAAAATATTTAATCGGAGTTTCAGGCGGCTCTGATTCAATGTTTTTGCTAGATAAATATAAAAAAAAAGATGTTATAGTTGCACATGTAAATTATAATTTACGTAAGGAAGCAATTTTTGAGACGCTTTTAGTAGCAAAATTTTGTCAAAAATATAATTTAAAACTGAAAATTTTATCTTTTAATAGTTTTAGGGTTAAAAAAAATCTGCAAAACGAACTAAGGGAGATTCGTTATAAATTTTTTGAAAAAATTTATAAGCAATTTAACTGTTCAAAATTATTAATCGCCCATCACCGCAACGATTTTTTAGAAACAATTTTTTTACAAAAAAACAAGGGAAAAATTGTCTCTTTTTGGGGAATTCGCAAAAAAAACTTCTTTTTTAACATGCAAATTTTAAGACCGATTTTGTATTCTAAAACAAAAAAACAAATTATTAGAAACTGCCAAAAAAAAAGAATTCCTTATCTTAATGATATTTCAAATTTTTCAAGCAAATATAAACGCAATCAGATTAGATTTTTCCTGGAACAAAAGAATGATTTTTCCTGTTTTTTTCTTTTTTTATATTATTATTTTATAAATTTATTAAAATTGGTAATATTAAAATATCAGAAAAAAATCTTACGAAAATGGCAAAAAACCGGTTATAATGTTTTTTTCTTTAGAAAAATTAAAATCAAGTCTAAAATTATCTACTTATTCGTGAACCAAAATTTTGAAAACATTAAATTGACCAAAGGAAAAATTAATGAAATTATTAACTTTACTTGCGCAAAATCTGCTTCTGGCAGATTTTTACTAAAAAAAAACAATTATATTGTTAAAAAAAAATGAAAATTATACCCAAAATCTAGTAAAATTTAGTAAATATTTGTTTTTGTTCACAATTCACAAAATGGAAGGAAAATTATGCAAGGTAAGACAAAGAAGAAACCTTCTGTTGGCTTTATAATTTTTTTAGTAATTACTTTAGCGATAGTTGGTTATGCAATTTACCAATTTTTACAACCTCAACTTAAGATTTTAAATCTTTCTTATTTTGAAAACCGACTAATTGAAAACGCCAAAACTCCAATAGATAATAACTTTTTTTATAAAGTTGTTTTTGATATTAATGATTACCGGATTCGCGTTGTTGAATCAGTAGATGGCGAAATAGATGCCTATGCAATTGTTGCCAATCCCCACGTAATCGCAAAATTTCAAACCGGTTCTGCTTTGCTTAGCCCTGCAATTAAAAATCAACTTGAAAATCCAAACATTACAACATATTCTGAATTAGTATCGCTTGCAATTAAAACTTCTCCTTCTAGTTATCTCGGTCTCTCGCTTGAAAAAATAAGTTTACTTAACCGTTATTTGTCACTAGCCGGAGCTGAACGTTTTAGCAAGAGTTTTCTTCCATCAATTTCGTCAGCAGACCGTCCTTCGCCTACATTTTTCCAATATTTTCTTTCTTATTTGCCCACTATTGTCACCTTGCTTGTATTTATTTGATTTATCTATCGGATAAATCGCGGGTCACAAGGCGGAGCTGGATTTTTTAATCCTGGAAAAAACCAAGCAATTCGTATTAAATCAGATAAAAAATATTCCGATGTTGCTGGAAATGTCGAAGCAAAAGAAGAAATTGCTGAATTTATTGACTATTTAAAAAACCCTACCCGTTATGCTGCTGCTGGAGCAAAAATTCCTCGAGGAATTTTGCTTGGCGGGCCACCTGGAACAGGGAAAACTTTACTTGCAAAAGCGACTGCTGGCGAGGCAAACGTTCCCTTTTTCTTTATTTCAGCATCAAATTTTGTGGAATTATATGTTGGTGTTGGAGCAAAAAGAGTTCGTGAATTATTCAAAGACGCTCGAAACGACTCGCCAGCAATAATTTTTATTGATGAGCTTGATGCAATTGGGCGCTCTCGAGGATCCGGAATCGGTGGTGGAAATGATGAAAGAGAGCAAACTTTAAATCAACTTTTAGTTGAAATGGACGGAATGGTGGAAAATTCTGGGCTTTTAGTAATTGGCGCAACAAACAGAACTGATGTACTCGATCCGGCGCTTTTACGCCCGGGGAGATTTGATAGATCAATAATTGTTGGCCTTCCTGATGTAAAAGAGCGTGAAGAAATTTTAAAATTGCATGCAAAAGGTAAACGGATTTCGAAAAATATTACTCTTGCAAATATCGCCAAAAGAACACCAGGGTTTTCAGGCGCGCAACTTGCTAATGTTATTAACGAGGCAACTTTACTATCGGTTCGCGAGCAAACTCAGGTAATTACAAACGAGCAAATCGACGAAGCAATTGACAGAGTAATCGGTGGTCCTGCAAAAAAGAACCGAGTAATTACCGAAAAAGAACGAATTATGGTAGCATACCATGAAGCTGGACATGCTGTTGTTGGTCTTAAATTAAAATCAGGAGTTAAAGTACAAAAAATTACAATTGTTCCTCGCGGAAGCAGTGGCGGATATAATCTAATGTTGCCAGAAGAGGAAAAATATAATAGCACAAAATCGGAACTTTTAGCCTCAATTGCTGCATTTATGGGCGGAAGAGCCGCTGAAGAAATTAAATATGGAAAAGCAGAAATTTCTTCAGGAGCAGCAAATGATATCGAAAAAGCAACAAAATTAGCAAGAAAAATGGTCACCGAATGAGGTATGTCAACGCTTGGACCCATTCAGTATGAACAAGACCAATCATCACCATTTTTAGGTAGAGATTATATTAAAAACGCTTCTTTTTCCTCAAAAGTTGGCCATGAAATTGACATTGAAATCCGACAAATTATTTCCGAGTCTTACCAAAAAGCTTTTAATACAATTAATAATAATTTGTTATTACTTGAACTAATCAAAGACACTTTATTAGAAAAAGAAACAATTGTCTACGAAGAAATTCAGAAATTAGCCGAAACACTCGCCCCACTTCCAGAAGCAACTAAAACCGAAAATGAAGCAATAAAACCAAAAGAAATTTTAGATGAAATATTAAAATTTGAATCTGAAGCTGAAAAAGATTTCGAAAATTCCTAATATTGAAAATTTGTATTTTTACTCAATTTTATAATTTATTTCAAAACCATTTTAAATTTCATGCATAAATAAAACATTTTTCAAAAAATTCTTTTCTATTGCTCAAGGTGATATAATTATGACAAAACTAAACGATCAGCGACAATTTCGCCAACAAAAACTAAAAAATTTACAAAAAAACGGTTTCAATTTTCCTAAATCTACTTTTGAACATGATAATTTAGTTGGAATAAAAAAAAAATTTAGCGAAAAATCACAACAATTTTTTCTTGAGCATAAAATAAAAATTGCTTTTGCTGGACGTCTTATTCGCCAACGTGGACCTTTTTTTATCATATTTAGTCAAGGCATCAATTTTCAAGCTTATGTTTCTAAGCAATTTCAGCTAGAAAATGGATTTATATTTTCTAATTTAGACCTTGGTGATATAGTTGAAATCTCCGGTTATCTTTTTAAAACCCAAACTGATCAAATTAGTGTTAAAGTTGATACTTTTTCCATTCTTGCAAAATCGTTGCACACCTTACCTGATCAATATTATGGAATTGAAAATCACGATGAAAAATACCGAAAACGCTATCTTAATTTGCTTGTAGACCCAGAATCAAGGAAAACTTTTATAATTCGTAGCAAAATTATTTCGTTAATTCGTAACTTTTTTGACTCTCAAGGGTTTTTAGAAGTTGATACCCCTGTTTTGCAGCCGCCAATTTTAGGAGGGGCAGCAGCAAAGCCATTTATCACTTTTTATAATTCCTTAAACGAAAATTTTTATCTACGAATTGCGACTGAATTACCACTTAAAAAATTATTAGTCGGCGGCTTTGATCGAGTCTATGAAATTGGTAAAATTTTTCGCAACGAAGGATTTGACGCCACTCATAATCCAGAATTTACTTCGATTGAATTTTATCAGGCCTATGCGGATTTGAACAAAATAATGGCTCAAACAGAAAATTTATTCCGTTTTTTATTCAAAAACTTAAACTTAAATTTAGAAAATTTCAATTTTTCGAACCATAAAATTAACTTTTTAGAAAAATTTGCCCGTTTTGATATGGTAGAAATTACTTCAAAATTAATGAATTTTGAACTTAAAACTGCAAATTTTTCTACACTAGCTGAAATTGCAAAAAAAGAAGGAATAAAAATGGAGCCTTTTTTTACAAAAGGCCATTTAATTAACAAATTTTTTGAAAAATTTGTCGAACCTACTCTAATAAATCCGACTTTTATCACCGGACATCCAATTGAAATTTCACCGCTTGCAAAATCAGACCCACTTAATCCTAATTTTACTCTAAGAGCAGAATTGTTTATTGGTGGCAAAGAATTTGCAAATATGTTTGACGAATTAAACGATCCAATTGATCAACTTAGCCGTTTTCAAGCACAAATTAACGAAAAAAATAAAGGTAATCAGGAAGCAAGCGAAATTGACTATGAATTTGTCAAAGCCCTTGAACACGGAATGCCTCCTGCTGCTGGATGTGGAATTGGGATTGATCGAGTTGTGATGCTTTTAACAAATAATGAATCAATTCGCGAAGTTATCTTATTTCCGCAACTAAAATCTAAAAAGGATTAACATGAAATTATTTTTTGCTTTTGACCTTGACGGAACTTTATTGCGTTATGATAACACAATCCACCCACAAAATGTTGAAATGTTAGAAAAACTCTATGAATCAGGGCATTTTTTAGTTGTTGCAACTGGGCGGGGGCTTTCTGCTTGTCTTGATTTAGCAAAAAAATACCCCTATTTTCATTATTTAGTTTCAAATAATGGCACTTTAATCCATGATGTAATTACCAAAACAACAATTAATAGCGGCACTCTCACAAAAGAAATTGTACGGATTTTGCTGCTAGATTGTAAAAGAACTGGCTCAATCTGTGCTATTTCAACCATTAATAGCCTTTTTGAATTTTCAACAAAAAACAAACACGATTGACTAAAAAACCAAAAAATAATGGACCTTCATTATTATAATAAAGTATCTGAAGAACAAATTTTAGAAATAATCGAAAACGAGACAATAACTCAGTTTGCCTTTCGCAATGATAGCAAGGTAATTGAAAATTTATACCAAAAATGACAAAAACAGCTAAAAAATATTTACAAAGTGACAATCACAAACCGTATTTTCCTTGACATAAATCCACTTAGCGCCGATAAGGCAAATGCAATTCAAAGCTTATTAGAAAAAAACAGTCTAACTCCAAGCCAACTAATCGCTTTTGGCGATAGTTCTAATGACTATTTTATGCTAAAATTAGCCCGTTTTGGTTTTGCAATGGAAGATGCAACTCCTGATTTACTTGAAGTTGCCACAAAAAAAATTGGTAATTGCGAATCTGAGACAATTGCCACAACACTTAAAACTCTTTTAAAAAACGAAAAAGAACTATTTTCCTAGACAAAATTTTGAAAAAATTGAATCCAGCAGATTTTCATCATCCACACTTCCAAAAATAGTTTTTAACTCTTTTCAAGCAATTCGCAAATCAACAATAACAATTTCAGGGCCAAAACCGGATAATAAAGTATTTCTTGCCTCTAAAATTGCTTTTTTTGCCAGCTCAATTTGGGAAATTTGAAACGAATTAGCCACAAATTCATTTTGTTTTCCTAAAAAACTAAAAATAGATTTTATTTTATCAATCAGATTTTCAATTTTTTTATATTTTGCGGTAATCAAAATTTCGCCTTTTAAGTCTGCTGGATTTTCAAGAAGATCGGCTTTATTATAAACTTTAATATAAATCTGATCCTGACGGATTTTATTTTTTATCTTAATTTTTTCAGTATTTTTTTTGCTTGCATCTATAATATGTAAAATTAAATCTGCTTTTGCCATTATCTCAAAGGATTTTTCAATCCCGATTTGTTCAATTCTTTCATTAGTTTTGCGAATTCCAGCTGTATCAAAAACTTTAAAAAGCAAATTGTCAATCACAAAATTTCCTTCGACAACATCACGCGTTGTCCCGGGAATTTCACTGATAATCGCTTTATTTTCGGCAATTAAAATATTTAAAAGCGACGATTTCCCGCTGTTTGGTTCGCCGATAAGGCAAGTTTTAATTCCTTGATAAATCAGTCGTGAATTATTTGCTATGCTTATTAATTCTGTAAAATCATTCAATAATTTTTCTATTTTTGGTAAGAGAATTTCTGCTGTTAAAACTTCGACATCATCATATTCAGGATAGTCAATATTTACTTCAATTATGCCAATAATTTCTTCGATTTGTTCAATTAAAGCTTTAATAAAATTTGAACTTGTACCTAAAAACTGATTTAGCGCCGCTTGATGCTGTGATTTGACTTGAGCATGAATTAGATCGTTAATTGCTTGCGCTTTAACTAAATCAATTTTTCCATTTAAAAAAGCGCGCAAACTAAACTCACCAGGATTTGCAAGTCGTGCAAGTTTAGTTTTTAGAATCGTTTCCAAAATTAAATTCGTATTTAAAACACCGCCATGAGCGTTAATTTCGACTGTTTCTTCGCCAACAAAATTTTTGCTTCCGGGAAATCAGAGTGCTAAAACCTGATCAATTTTTACATTATTATCGTGGATCCAACCAAAACTTATCTCCATTGACTTTCCAATTTTGCCAGTAAAAATTTTCTCCATAATTTTAAATGCATTCGGCCCTGAAATCCGGATAATTGAAATGGCTTGGTTAATCCCGCCTGAGGCGATTGCACAAATTGTATCAGAAATCAACTTAAAAATTCTCCTAATTAATTAAAATAGAAAAAATTGCAACTAATCGCTTATTTTTTCCTCATATTCAGCTAATGTGCCTTGAAAAAAGATAGCAGAATCTTTCCTTATATCTAAAATTGCATCAGCAACTTCATTTACTAATGCAAGATTAAAAGTTGTAAAAATCACTCCTGATTCATAGAGTTTTAGCCCTTCAATAAAAGAATCAATCGATTCTGAATCTAAATGGTTCAATGGTTGATCAAAAATAAGGAAATTTGACTCACTTAACATCATTTTCGCAAACATTAACCGGACTTTTTCCCCGCCTGATGTAACATTCACTTTTTTAAAAACTTGATCACCACCAAAAAACATTCTTCCTAAAAAAGCGCGCATTCGCTGCGTTGAATTATCTTTATTTTCAACTTGGCTATTAAAACTTGGTCATTGCGAAATTCAACTTATTAGATTAAGGTCTGATGCAAAAAAGCTGTCATTATTTGAAGGTAAATAATCAAATTTTATTGTTGAACCTCAAGTAATTGTTCCCGAACTTGCTTTTTCTTTACCTACCAGAGTCTCAAGTAGCTTAGTTTTTGCTAAATCATCATCGGCAAAAATCACCATTTTTTCCCCTGGCAAAAGATTAAAAGAAACATTTTTAAACAAATACTCGCCTGTCAGTGGATTTTTATAACTTAAATTTTCAACAGTTAGAATTTGTTTTCCAGGACGTGGAAAAACACCAAAACGGATATAAGGATATTTTCGTGATGAAGGCTTTATCTCATCAAGCTGAATTTTTTCAAGTGATTTTTTCCGCGAAGTTGCTTGTGCTGATTTTGAGGCATTTGCGGAAAATTTAGCAATAAAAGCTGTTAATTTTGCTACTTGCTCTTCTTTTTTTGCGTTAGCATTTTTTTGTAATTCTTTCATTAATTCAGAAGATTGTTTTCAAAAACTGTAATTTCCTGTAAAAATTCTGATCTCGCCATAGTCAATATCAACAGTGTGTGTGCAGACTTGGTCTAAAAAATCACTATCATGACTAACAATTAAAACAACATTTGTATAATTAACTAAAAACTGTTTAAGTCATTTAATCGCCTTAAAATCAAGGTGATTTGTCGGTTCATCCATTATTAGAATATCAGGATTTCCAAATAACGCTTTTGCCAGAAGAACCTTAACTTTGCAAGCAGATTTTAGCTCTGACATTTTCATATTTCAATATTGTTTTGGAATTTCAAGAGCTGATAACAAAATTTGAGCATCATTTTCGGCACTTCAACCGCCTAAAAGCCCAAATTTCTCTTCAAGTTCGCTAGCGTGATTATAATCAGCTTCAGTTGCGTTAGGATTTGCATAAATTTGATCTTTTTCTTGTTGAATTTGGTATAACTGTTGATTACCCATTATTACTACATCTGTGACAATAAAATCATCAAATTCAAAGTGATTTTGCGACAAAACGGAAATTCTTTGATTTTGTGAAATATGAATTGAACCGGAACTTGGCTCAACAAGACCTGCTAAAATTTTTAAAAAAGTCGATTTTCCGGCACCATTTGCACCGATAATACCATAAGTATTTCCCTCTGTAAATTTCAAATTCACATTTTGAAATAATGTTTTGTCAGCAAAAGTTTTCGATAATTCCCTAACTTCTAGCATTTCGCTTTCCTTTTTTTAAGTGAAACTAAAAAAATTTTTTTATATTAATTTTTATGCTATGGAATTATATTATAAAAAGAGGAAAATAAACAAAAATAAAACAATCCAAAAAATAGCACATCTTTTTATATCATATATTATTTTTGTACCAATAAAAACAACAACAAAAAACAAAATCAGGAAAGGCTATTAAAACTAACCATATAAAAAAGAAAATCGTAATTTATTCTATGAATTTAAGTGTTTTAATTAAAAATAGATAAAACTTTACCTAATCTAAAAAATACAAAAATAGAAAATTTTTAGCATAATTCCTTATTTTTTTATTCTAGTCTAGAAATTAAAATAATCATACTAAACTTGTTATATAATAACTCCAAGGAGGGAGAATGAAAATATCAAGCCTGTTCCAACATGATACCATTTTTTTAGATAAAAATTTTGATTCTAAAGATAAAGCTTTGCAGTTTTTAAGTCAAGAATTAAAAAATAAAATGTATATAAGTGATGCTATCCAAGCAAAAAAATTGTTCCAAAAGCGAGAAATTCAAAGTTCAACTGGTATTGGTCAAGCAATAGCCATGCCTCACATTGGCGATGATGTTGTTTTAAAAAACACAATAATGTTTGTTCGCACCACAAACCTTGATTGGAATGCAATTGATAATCTGCCTATTAAATATATTTTTGCAATTGTTTTATCAAAAAATGAAAGAGATAACTCTCACCTTGAAATTATACAAAAATTATCACAATTACTAATTAACCCCAAATTTGTTACTAACTTAGAAACTATTAAAACCGCTCAGGAATTTTTAAATTTAATAGATGATTTTGAAGCTAAATTAAATAATAATAAATATCCAAAAAAATCAGGCTATGACATTGTAGTTGTTACTGCTTGCCCAACTGGAATTGCTCATACATTTTTAGCTAAAGACAGACTATACCAACAAGCACAAGAGATGAATTTATCAATTAAAGTTGAAACTCAAGGGGCCGAAGGAATTGATAACAAACTAACACTTGAAGATATTAAAAATGCTAAAGGTGTAATTTTGGCAATTGATCGGGAAATTGAAAAGTCCCGTTTTGCAAATATTGAAAACATTATTGAAATCTCAACGCAAAAAGCGATTAACAATTCTAAAGAACAAATTGAAAAAATACTTAAAAAACAAGGCAAAAAACTAAATGTTGCTTTTAGCACAACTCAAAATAATGATCAACAAATAAGTTTTAAAGGTTTTAACACAAGAATTTACCGTTCATTAATGCAAGGAATTTCGCATATGTTACCTTTTATTATCTTTGGCGGAATTTTAATTGCTCTTGGGTTTATTTTAGATACCCTTATAGGTCTTTTTCAAGGTATAAACTTAAATGACAAAACTTTTTTATCATCATTTGGATTTAATTATAAATCATCAAAACTAATTTTTAATATTGGAAAACTCGCTATGGGATTAGCAGTTCCAATTTTATCAGCTTATATTGCCTTTTCACTAGTCGGAAGGCAAGGATTGCTACCTGGATTTGTAGTTGGCGGAATTGCAACTGGGCAACTTAAAGATACCTATGGTTTTTTAAAAGAAAGTATTGCTCGCTCTTCAATTTCAAACCCTGATAGTTTTCTTGGAACAGGTTCAGGATTTGTGGGCGGTATTTTAGGCGCATTTTTTGCCGCTGCAATGATTATAGTTTTTACAAAATACATTTTTAAAAAACTACCAAAAACCCTTACTGGTATTAAAAATATCTTATTTGTCCCTGTTTTAGGAACTCTAACAATTGCACTTTTATTCTGAGTTGTAAATATAGTTTTAATTTATATAAATTTAGGATTAGTGCTGTTTTTACAATTATTTCAAGGCAAACCGTATCTTGCATGATCACTAGGGTTAATTCTAGGATTAATGATGGCCTCTGATTTAGGTGGGCCAATTAACAAAGCCGCTTATATTTTTGGAACACTTTCGATTGCTAATGGAACAAGTACAATTTCAATGGCTGCTATTATGATTGCTGGAATGGTGCCCCCACTTGGGATTTCGCTTTCAATGTTTATTTCTAAGAAATTATGAGCCAAGGAAGATATTGAAACTGGGCGAATCTCAAATATTTTATTTGGATTATCATTTATTTCAGAAGGCGCAATTCCATATACAAGTAAAAATCCAAAAATTTTGATTCCTGCTAACTTAGTAAGTGGGGCTGTTGCTGGTTTAGTTTCGGCTTTACTTGGAATAAATATTATTGCTCCTCATGGTGGAATTTTTGTTGTATTTTTAGCTAAAACTAACTTAGTACAACACATTGGAACGCAAATCGGCTTGGGAATTACATTTTTTATAGGCGTGCTTTTAATTGGGGCAATCGCTCATGCAACAACCATTATTTTAGCAACTTGATTTAATAAAAAATACAAAAATATATTTGCTAAATTTAAATTTAAAAATAATAAAAAAACAGCATAAAAATGATTTATACACTCACTTTATCGCCTTCGAGCGATTTATTTATCAGTTCGCAAAATTTTGAATTATCAAAAGTGAATCGTTACTAAAAATTTGAATTGCTCCCCGGTGGTAAAGGCTTAAATGCTTCAATAATTCTCCAAAGAAACAGATTTAAAAATCAGGCAATAACAACATTTGACAAACCAACTTTTTTATCATTTCAACATTTTTTTAATCAAGAAAAATTAAATATTTTTAATGTTAATAACCCAAGTAAACGCGAATAAACATTAAATACTATGGTCAAAATCAAACTTTTGAACTAAATGGCCCTAAAGCAAAAATAGCAAATACTAAATTTGCTACAATTTTAAATAAGTTAAAAAAACTTAAACAAGATGATATTTTAATGCTCATGGGAATTGCTGAATTAAAACAATTAGCACAAATTATTAATTTAATAAAGTGTAAAAATATTAAATTAATTTTCGATATCGATATTCCTAATTTCATTGATTTACTTGAATTTAGACCATTTTTAATCAAACCGAATGTTACTGAATTACAAAAAATATTGCTCACACTGGAATACCAAATTTTACCTGAATTAAAAACTCGATGTATAAATTGCAAAGTTTAGGCGCACAAAACATTATCGTTTCTAATGGTGAAAATGGTGCTTATTATCTAAAAACCAAAGATGCTCAAAAATCCTTTAAATTAGCCGCGGCAGGCGCAACAGAAACTGTAACTGTTTCATGATTAGGCAATCAGACATTAATCCAAAAATACTTAGATAATATTCAAATTAGTAAAACAAATAATATTTAGTTTTGTTGACTAAAATATGACTAAAATAAATGACATTTTCCATCTGGTTTGATTATTTTTTTAAAAAATATAATATAATTTTAATTTATTAGTGCAGTAAATTTTAGAAAAAAATTGCAGGTTTTTAAACCAAGGGGAAAAATGTTCAAAAATAAACTTAAAAAATTTCTCATTTTTCTTGCTCCGGTCTCACTTGGTTTTCTCGTTTCTTGCGCCGAAATCGAACCTGATATTGATATTAATATTCCGCATATTTTTAAACCACTTTTTGAAATACCCGAAAAAGGTGGTTTTTTTAAAAAGCAAGACCCGCGCTCAACTGATCTTTATGTTTCAGAAGTTAACGCGATTCGATTAAAATGATTTTTAAATAATGCTAGCCTAATGAATTTATCAGATGATGAGAAAAGCAAAATTTATGCATCAAAAGTTGCAAAATATTTTGTTTTTGATAATAAAAACAGAATTTTAGTACACAAAAATACATTTAATGTAAATGAGGAAATCACCCCAACTTTTTTAAAAAATGCCTTTGAAAAGGCCGCTAATTCTTATGAGGAAAATGCAAAAAATAATATCGGTAACTCAACCAATAAAATAGCCTGACAAAATAAAAATATTGAAATTTATTCCAATATTTCAAAAATTTTTGACCCAAATTGGCGCTTTATTGAAATGAAACTAATAAAACCTAATGTTATTTTCCCAGATAAAAAAAATTATATTCTAATTAACGCCTATAAAATTTTCTACACAGATCCAATTGATTTTTCCGAAGAAAAAGCTAACGAAATACAAAATAACGAAACTAAAACTGAAAAATATAACAAAAAATGAAGAATTAAAGCACCAAATAATGATCCAACACCAATTTTACGGCTTCACTGATACAAACAAAGTGTAAAAAACCCCTTTAAAATTGAGCTAAACAATGTTGAAAACCCAAATTCAGAATATGATTTGCAAATGGTTAATAACATTGATCAATCAGAATCTGTTGCCGATTTTAGTTTTGATTTTTACGATAATAATTCTATTAAACCAAAAGAACCGCTTGAAATTTTGCATTCAAAACCTTTTATTCGTTTAGTTTTGCAAAGTTACGCAATTCCTTTTGAAGATGAAATTTCCAATTTTGAAAGGGGCGAATTAAAATTTAAATACCAATTTAAATAACATAAATGAAATTTTTGTAATTTCATATTATTAATAATATTTACACTTAATAATATGAAAAAATTTTCAGTTAACTTGTGTTTTGGAATATTTTTTTAAAAAAACAAGCTATATTTTTATTAAATTATAAAAAACCAATAAATTTTTTGTAACTTTTTGTTTTTCATATATAATAACTACTAGACTTTAAAAAAAATAAGGAAATAATGAAGGAAATAATGAAGGAAATAATGAAAATGCAAACAAATATTAGTTTTTACTGAACTTTTTTTATGATTTTTTTCAACAAAATCAATTTTTTTGCGTTTTCTTTTTTTAATATTTTTCCTAAATCTATTTCAATTAAAATTAAGCAAATTTTTAAATCAATTTTTTACCCGGCTTTTTCGAATCTAATTATATAATTACAAAAAAACTAAATTAGATTGGAAAACGGGTTAAAAACCCGTTTTTTTATTTATTAAGTAAAAAAGAAAGGAAAAAATGTCTTTAAAAAATGACGATAACCATCAGCAATTTCAAAAATCTGATGTACTAAATTATTCTTTATCTAAAATTAATAGCAAAAATATCGATTATAATTTTATTTATTCAATTGCAAAACCTAATAAAAACAAATTTTCTTTGCTCAAATATATTAACATTGATTCTTTTGCATTTAGGTTTTTGAAAAAAATTACGAAAATTTTTCTTGAATTTATAATAGTTGCATGAATTGTCGCAACTTTGGTTTTTTTGTTAATTGATTCAATTCCTGGCGAACCTGGTTTTCTTGATGGATTAACCGAAGCACAAAAAACTACCCAAAAACAACTTTATGGCCTTGATTTACCGCAGACACAACGTTATTTTAATTATTTATGAAAATTTATAAATTTTGATTTTGGAATTTCCTATAGTTTAAGACCACGCGTCGAAATTAACGACTTTATTTGGCAAAGATTTTTCACTTCATTTTCTATTGGTATTGTCTCAGTTTTTCTAACAATTTTGATTGGCGTTCCACTTGGAATTGCTGTTGGAAAAAACCCTGGTAAATTCCTTGATAATTTTGCAACAATTTGAATTGCTGTTTTTTCCTCAATCCCTTCACTTGTTTTTGCCCTTGTTCTGCTTATTTTTGGCCAAAAAACAGGAATTCCCTATATTTTTAATATTCAAGATTTTTCAACATTTGTATTGCCTGCCATTGCGCTTTCAATCGGATCAGTTATTAGTTATGTTCGTTATATTCGTTTTGAACTTAATAATGAATTAAATTCTATGCATGCAAAATTTGCTTATTTAAAAAATTTAACAAGAAATCGCTTTGTTTGAACTCACGCCCTTAAAGCTTCGCTTTTCCCAATTGCCACTTTTTTCCCGATTGTTGTGCTAGGTTCTTTTATAGGCTCAATTTTTGTTGAAAAAATTTTTCTAATTACTGGTTCAGGCGGAATTATGATTGATGCAATTCAATCAAAAGACAATAATATCATTCTTTTTTTAGTAATAATTTACTCACTTTTAACGATAATTTCTTTCACACTAAGAGATATAAGCTATGAATTATTAGATCCGCGAATTAGAAGGAGAGCAAAATAATGCAGCAGTTTCCTTCAATTGAAAAATATATTGACCAAAATCTAAAACCAAACCCATTTTTGCAACCTTTTTCTTACAAAATGTGAAAATTAATGGTTGCACAAGCTAAAAATTTTGATCGAAATTATTTTGGTAAACCAGGAAATAATTTTTATGAAGTTTTTCTTCGTTTTTCTCGTTCATTTTCAGGAGTTTTTGGCATTGTTACTATTGGTTTTATGCTAATTATGGCGCTAATTATTCCTTTTACAACTGGATCACCAACACAATTGCGTCCTGATATGAAAAATTTAAATTATTTTACGCAAGGTTTCATTCTAGGAACTGATGCACAAGGACGTGATGTTTGAGCATTTTTATGACACGGACTTCGCTTTTCTTTAATTCTAAGTTTTATTGTCGCACTTTTTGATGTTGCTTTAGGAACCTTGTTTGGAACTTTAATGGGAAATTTTGACCTTTTTGATAAAATTTTTACCTTTATTATCAAAATAATTTCAAATATACCGACAATTTTAATAATTATTTTAATGACTTTAGTTTTACGTCCAAGTTTTTGAGTTTTGATTTTATCCTTTTCACTTACAGGTTGAATTGGGCTTGCAAATCAAGTTCGCGCGCAAATAAAAAGGGCAAAAAATTTTACATGAGTAATTGCATCACGAGTTTTAGGAACCCCATCATATAAAATTCTTTACAATTTTGTTCCCGTTATCATTCCTTTATTAATTACAAATATTGTTTTTGTTATTCCTGGAACAATTCTTGGTGAAACTGGACTTGCATTTATTGGGCTTTCACTACCAAATGTTGCAACTCTTGGAAATGCAATAAATGCTGGAATTCCAATTGTAACTTTATACCCCCGCTATGTTTTAATTCCTGCTTTTTTCTTAGTTTTGCTTACATCATCAATTCAAATGATTGGAAATTCAGTACAAGACGCTCTAAGGAGACAAAGATAAAATGATTTCTTTTTTTTATACAAAAAACTCACAATGTCTTAAAACTGAAAACCCAAGAATTTGTTATAAATTAGCTAAAAATTTGGAAAAATTTCAAAAGGAATTAAATTTATTAAAAGAAAAAAAACTCAAACCAGAAGAATATGAAATGCAATTTCATAATCTAAAAGAAAAATTTTTAGCCTATGAAGTTAATATTAAAAAACACTACAAGTCAAAAAAATCCTATAAAATACGTGATATTTGGGACAGAGCCCAAAAATATTGGCATACTAGTTTTAACCGTTCCCATTTTGATTTTGAAAATTTTGCAAAAAATGTTGAATATAAACAAATTGGCGACAAAAAACATAAAATTGTTGCACAAATTAAAAATTTAAACCTTTCTTTTATAAATCCAGCTAACCCTGAAATTCGTAACATTGTCATTCGTAATGCCTCGCTTGACTTCTACGAAGGCGAAATTCATGCAATAATTGGTGAATCTGGTTCGGGAAAATCAGTGATTACCTCTTGCCTTTACGGGCTTGTAGGTCAAAACGCTGTTATTGAATCAGGAGAAATTAAACTTTTTAACAATCCAGTACACAATTTTGACTTTCGCGCCTGAGAGCTTTCTAATTATCGCGGTAAAATTATTTCTGCTGTATTCCAAAATCCAATGTCAACTTTAAATCCAACAAAAAAAATTGGCCTTCAAATTATGGAAGGAATGCTCTTAAATAAAATTGTCAAAACTAAAAAAGAAGCCTATGAAAAAGCGCTTTTATATTTAAAAATGACTAAAATTGCTAACCCTGAAATGGTCATGAAATTATATCCACACGAACTTTCAGGCGGAATGATCCAACGCATTGTTATCTCCTCGATTTTGTCTTTAGAGCCAAAGATTATTGTAATGGATGAACCGACAACCGCACTTGATACAACCGTGCAAGCTCTTGTGCTTGATATCATTCGCGATTTACAAAAAAGACTGAAAATTACGATTATTTTTATTACTCACGACCTTGGAGTTGTTGCCTCGCTTGCAAGTTATATCTCAATTATGTATGCTGGTCAGGTTGTCGAAGAAGGTACAAGAGATGAAATTCTCTTAAATCCGCGTCACCCTTATACTTGAGGGCTAATTACTTCAATGCCTGATGTTAACAAAGGTGAGCGGCTTCAATCAATTCGCGGTGTTGTTCCTTCTTCATTAAATTCAATTGTCGGTGATGCTTTTGCGGTTAGAAATGATTATGCATTGGAACAAGATTTTTTTATCGAACCTAATTTTTATCAAATAAGTCCGACTCACCGCGTAAAATCCGCTTTAGTTGATCCGCGATCACCAAAAGTGATACCACCAAAAATTATTTACCAAAAATGAATCGAATTTACAAAAATGAGGAAACAAAATGAAAGATAAGCAAAAATTTTATCTGGAAAAAAATAGTTATTTTTTTGGCAAAATCACTAAAAATATTTACCGTGTTCTCACTCCCGGAGTCGAAAAAATGCTGGATTTTAAGGGAAAAGTTCCAATTGTGAGCTTTCAAAATGTTGATATTACCTACGGAAGTGGAAACCGGAAAAACAAAGTAATACACGATATTAGTTTTAATATTTTTGAAGGTGAAGTTCTTTCGTTTGTTGGCGAATCAGGTTCGGGAAAATCAACAACAGGATCAGCGATTGCCGGTTTAATTCCCCGTAGTTTTGGCAAAATTCATATAAATGGCTTTGATTTACCAAAAAAAATCAATAAAATCCGGTCAAAAATTCTTAGCAAGCTAGTTTCAAATGTGCAAATGATTTTCCAGGACCCTTTGTCCTCGCTAAATCCTTATAAAAATATTTTTGCTGTTATTACCGAAGGCCTAATAAATTTAGAACAACGCAAAAAAGGCGCAATAAAAAACTTATTTTCACAACATTATTACCAAAATACATTTGAAAATTTAACCTCAATACTAAAAAAACAGAAAATCGCGCCACAGATTATTCAACAAATTAATTATAATTTTTATAAAAACACTTCTAATATTCAGGTAAACGATCTTTTCAATAAGTTAATTAATTATCTTGAAAAGCTCAGCTTTATCGATTCTAAAATAATAGACTTTATCAAAAAAAAATCTATATTTTTACAGCACTTTTTAGAAAAACCAACAAAAGAAATTACATATAAATATGTTATTGATATGCTTGCATCCGTTGGTCTTGATAGCTCAGTTTTATCACGTTTTCCTCTTGAATTCTCTGGTGGTCAACAACAGCGAATTGGGATTTGTCGCGCTTTATTGCTAAGACCAAAAATTCTTGTCGCTGATGAGCCAATTTCGGCTCTTGATGTGTCAATTCAGGCACAAATTATTAATATTTTTAAAGATTTGAAAGAAAAATATAACCTTACAATCTTTTTCATTTCGCATGATTTGCGGATGGTTGAGTATATTTCTGATAGGATTGCCGTAATTTATCGTGGAAGAATCCTAGAAATTGGCCCTACTGAAGAAATAACTAAAAATTTTTTACACCCTTATACAAAATCATTAATTGAGTCAATTCCAACAATTGAATCAAAAGGTGAATCACTTGCTGGGTTTTTATATGAACCAAAAATTCATGAATATACAGAAAAAAACCAGCCAGAATGAATCGATTTAGGAAATAATCACTATATTTTAGCAACTTTTTCAGAAGTAAAGAGATGAAAATCAGGAGATTATAATTATGAAAAAAACTAATATTTTATTCAGCTATTTGCTCGCTGGTGGTCTACTCGCAACCGCTTCTGCTGGCATTATAGGCGGAATTAAAATTTATTCGAAAAACAACGAACTCGGTGTTTATAATATTGATATACAATCAGATGATAGTTTTGAAATAAAAGATGATAAACTAGTCTACGCTAATTTTCGTAACTCGCAAGGAGATCGAATTGCTTCCTTTGAAAATTTGGAAAATCCGACAACAATTTTGCTAGATCCCAAAATAAAATCAGAAAAAAGGCGGTTTTCAGCGGCTGACTTTGCTGATTGATTTGCCGATAATTACAATAGGCAAACACCAATTTTTGAACTAAAAATTGGAGCGATGAAATTTGTTAATGAATATTGGGATGCTTTATCGCCTTCTGAATTTGTAAAATATGCTCGCTGATTTACTAAAAATGTCTCCTGAGGGCCGGATGCCATTACTTTAGAACATTTTGCGCTAAAAAAGGGGGTTACAAGTTCTGGTAATAATTTATTATTAGGCCAACATTCAACAAAACGAAAAGAGGAAACAAAAATCGAATTCTATCCGGATTCCTTTTTTGGTTCCTTTCCAATATATTCAAACGCTGCTGGAAAAGGTAATGCTAGTGATAATTTAACTTATAAAATTTTTCAAAATCCCATTTCTAAAGAATCGCTTGATAAATATTTTGCAACAATCCCGACGCAACAAGTGCTTGCAAATTATGATAAATCCAAGGTTGTTGCCGGAATTCCTGCTATTGACTTAATTGAAAATAAAGAAATTTATTTTTATGATCTAGTAAAAATTCTAAAAAATTCGTTTAGCGACAACCCAGAAATATCAAAAAAATTGGCAGAACTCAAAAACGAGGAAAACTTTTTTGTTTTTGCAAATAAAAAACAAAATTTAGATCTAGTCAAAAAAAAATTCCAATTAGCAGCTTTAATGCTGTTGCACGAAAAAGAAGTTCAGTTACCCAAAAATTTTCAGCTTAATTTTCCTAAAGATTTTGCAAGAACCCGCCAAATTAAATTAATAAAAAATTTAACACCATCTTTAAATGTGCGATTAAAACATGATGAGAATAATATTCCAAAAGGCGAATTTTTACTCGAACTAAATCAACACGAGATTATGCCGACAAATAAAACTCAAGAAACACCTGAATGACAAACAAATCAAGGCACAAGTTTTCGATTTTCCTTAAATCAAAAAATCAGTTCTGATAGAACTGCACTTTTAGTTTCTGAGATTGCAACTAAAATAAACGAGGAAGCCGAAAAAATTGCAAGCAAAGGCTTTTTTGACCTATATAATATTAATCATCCTGTTGGTAAAACAATTGGTATTTATCAAGAAACACCAGAAAATAGAGTATTTTTACCAATTAATCAAGAACATCCAGCAGCTGAAGCCGAAAATGAATTTTTATCAGAATTTGATTCTAACAAATGGTCAATTTACGAAATTATAACTGTCAAAAAATTATCTAATTCACGACTAGAAATTGGGCTTGTTAACAAAAAACAAGCAGGAAATACTAAAAAAATAACTTTTGATCTTAATTTACATGATAAAAATTATTCTAAACATCTTAAAGAATTTAACAGTTTTAAAATCGCAATTAATTGAAAGAACCGCATAATTCCAAAAATTATTCAGGAAATTGAAGTTTTAAAGGACGGGAAAAACACAACAGTTTATCAACTTTATGGCGAAGTTTTTGATGGCCTTATTGACAAAGTTTTAAATCACCGAAAAACTAACGGCGAAAATCTTGTTGGGACCTATGTTGACTCAGAAATAGATCCTAAAACTGGACTGAAAAAATACATCACGAAATCAGGTAATTATATCGGATATTCTCATTCTTCGCGAATTCCTTATATTGCGCTTTTGAAAGCTTCTTCACCATTTTTTAAAACAACAGGAATTAATTATCTTAAATACGTTGGCGCGCACGAATACGGTCATCATCAAACACTAAATTATGCCCAAGATAATTCTGATCCAGAAACAAGTATTGTTATTGGCGCGCTTTCAACAAATACAGGTGTAGGTTTACAATCTTTTTATAATTTAGATGTGCTTAGATCTTATCTTCAAGCCCGTTCATCAGGTTTGGATCTGCGAAAATCAAGCCCAGATTTACAAGCACAAACAAATGGAATTTATCCAAATTTTAGTTTTGATAGAGATAATAAATTCGAGGATGAAAGCAATATTTATGGCTCAAAAGAAAATGAAACTATTGATAAGTTATTATCAAAGAAAACGCGGCGTTTTTTACAAACAATTAATGGACTAAAAAATGCTGCTGATTTAAGAAAACTAAAATTATACGACCTTTTCCTTTTAAACTCAATCGATGTTGAATCAGGAACAATTAACCCTTCAATTGCCGCTGAGTCAAAATTCTTCCGCAATGACTGACAAAGAAACGAAAATAAAAGAAAAAGTGGTTTTATAAAATCTTCCGATATTAGTGGCTTATTTACAAATTCCTTAGTTGATGGAAAGGGAAATTTACTAGAATTTGACCGATTAGGTAAGGTTAAAGTTGCTGATTTTAAGGAAAGTGATGATAGAAAAACTTTTAGCGACTTAATTGTAAAAATATTTTTTGATAATGGAAAACCAGCGATCGATCCATCAAGTTTTAAAGACCCATCAAGTCTAGCAGAATTAAAAGAAAAAATTGAACAAATTCAGTCAGCTTTTTCCGCTAATCTTGTTACAAAATTTGAAAACAATGGTTGAAATTCAAACTCTAAAGGTTTTACTCGTTTTCAGCCTTCAAGTGCTTTATTTGAAACATCACTAAGCGCAATTTTATCTAATGATGCGGAAAAACAAGGGTTTTATGGCACAATTATCGGTAATAAATTTGAAAACTCAACTGTTGAAATTAAACTACCTGAGCAACTTTTTGATAGCCAACATATTCTAACAGCCGTTAAAAGACTAATAAAAAATCCTGAATCTATTCAATTAGGCGAACAATTAGTTCAAAAACAGAAAGAAAAAAAATTATTAAATTTTACGACTTTTTTTAATGCTATCATAAATAATCAAGGCTCTGGTTCCAATAAAAACTCAACACAACCCGCAAAAATATTTGAAAAATTATTTAAACCAACCATAAGTCCAAACGAAAGCAATTTATTTAGCAGCTTAAAAAGCATCACAAACTTTAACGACTCGTTAATTAGAAGAATATCTGTAGCTATTGATCTTCTTGGGCAAATATATGGGATTTACTTTGATTGGGCTATAAAACAACTTTCGCCAAAAAATGAAGAAAACAGAACAACCCAACCTCAAAGTGCTGCACCTAAAAAAACTGATGAAGATAACAAAAGTAAAACTACTTTAAAAGGCTATTGAACATTTATTCTCAAAGAGATAATGTGAAATAACTTGGATAAAATTTTCATTTTTAAAGATGAAAATAACAAAGAAAATATACCACAATATCTTTTTGCAACCATCCAAAGATTTCATAGACTTTCGCCTGGTTTTATCAATGAAAATTTCCTTAATTTAACAAATGGCCCAATTTTTGCAAGCAATTATTTAGGAAGATTAATTTCAATAAATGGCAATGAATATTTCCAAAATCCAAAATATAACTTTTATGCTTCATTTAATAGTAGCAACGGAAAACACGATCTTATCCTTGATCAAACAGAATTTGATATTAAAAAAGATTTAGCCGACCGCTGAACCTCGCCATTTGGAAATTTAATAAAATTTAATAAAGTAATTACAAAAAATGCAACTCAAAAATTAAATCCATTTTTTGGTATTGCCCAGGATTTTAAATTTAAAAATATCTCTGAAAGCGAATTAGATACTTCAAAAATTTATCTTGATGCCTGAGATAAAACTGTTTTTGGATTTGACTATAAAAATAATTATTTTGGATACCAAAACCAACAAAATGAGACTGAATTTTCGAACCTTGCGGATTTTCTTGAGTTTGTCTCAATTGACCCTTTCGCCTTACAAATAGTTAAAAATAATGACCAATTTATCCGTAATTGAGATCTTGATTATGTCAATACTAAATTTAATTTATATAAATATGCATATGATAACCTGCAAAAAGACAAATACACACCCAAAACGAACAAAAATAACCAATTAACCTGAAATAAAAAGGCAAAATGTAACGAAATAATTGAAAAACTTTTAACTAATTTTGATATCTCTAAAGAAAAATTGGAAGAAAATTTACAAAAATACGCAAATTTTCTAATGGAAGCTTTTGAGAAATCAACACTTAACTTGCTAATTAAAAATTCTAAGATTGAAAACAAAAATATTGACCATTTATTTTTATCTTCGGTTGGATTTATGGGATTTAAAAATTTTGCTCGTAAAACAAGGGATAATTTACCGGCAACAAAATTTGGGAAACTCACAAATTTAGATCGTATTAAAAATGCCGAAACTCCTTGGCTAAATTTTGGTTCATTCCAAGAAAATAATTCACTAGTTTTTGATAATGAAACATTTCTTAACGATGATCTTAAAAATTCAAATAAATCTGAAGTCTACAAATGAATTTTAGAATTCCTTAAAGAAAAAAATATCAAATTTAAAGATATTGACTTATTTAGGCTGCAATATTTAGTTGGAACAAAAATTTTTATTGACTATACATATCAAGATATAAATAATCAAATTCAGCGCATGAATACAGATCTTGAACTATCTTGATTGCGCTCAAAAAATTTGGCTAGAAATGAAACACAACCCGATAACTTTTTTAGTAATTATGTATATAATTTCCCCGAATCGCTAACACGAGACTTTGTTCAGATACATTATTCTCCAAGTAGCGAAAATCTTGATAATATCTCCCCATTATTTAGAAATATTTCTGAGGCAAACACTGGAAATGAATATTTTGTTGACAGTATTTACACTCGTAAATGAATAAAAAATTTCATTCCGGCTTTTGATATCACACAAGCATACTCACAAACCTTGTACTCACAATTTAGTAATTATTTCTTAACTAATTTCGTCATTTCACAAAACAAAGAAAACCTCGATAAATTATATGAAAATTTAACAAATGCACTCCAAACTGCGCAAAACAAGAATTTATATCAAAAAGTAAATGAAATTTCTGCTAAAGAAAAAAATGAAATTGAAAAAATTATTACCACAAGCGAAAAACCTGAAAAATTTATTGATAAGATCCTGCAAGAAATTGAAAATAAGAAAAAAATTAACGAGATTTCTAATTTATATCGTAAACAAAAAAATGAACTTTTTAGTGAAATAATAATTGAAATCAACCAAATTATGAAAAATTTTAAAGGCGAACTCGGAAATTATTCAAATTATTATGGCTCAAATATTCAACCTGTTGTAGGAAATAATACTTGAAGAAATGGATATATTAACAAAAATGTGGCGGAAAATAACGGCTTTTTTAAAGACAGATTTCAAAGAAAGGTGCTTGATTGGGAATTATATGATGATAATTTAGAGCCTGTAATCGACCCTAATATAAGAATTACTAACCTAAAAGGGGAAAAAGTTAACAATCGAGCCGAAGCTTTTTGATACTATTCATTAAAATCACAAGGAGTGGGCTCAAGAACAGTTTCAGGAATATGACGCGATTCAAAACAGGATAAAGTTGCGTTTTGAGGATTTCTTCGAAATCAGGATGCTGATAAAGTTCATTATTTGACATTTGAAGATGAAATTACAAAACAAAAATATCACGTTCATTTGATAAAACAGGGCACAAATAATATTTTCTACCTTAAAAGACAAGCTGATCTTTCGACAAAATGAACACTTGAAAATGAGGGTTATAAATCATGACTATCTTCATGGTCAATTATTGGAGAATTTAAAAACGCTCTTCTAAGACCTGGAATTTCAGGACTTAGAAAGTTCAGAATTTATTTCTCTGATGAAAAAAAACAAGAAATTAAAGGCCTATTTACATTAGGATCATCTAAATTCATAGCTGAAAACGGTAAAAATTACCAACTTGCTCCAACTTATATAGAAAAAAATAAAAATGAAAACTATCTTATAATCAGGCCACAATTTAAATAGGTGTAGAATATGAAAAAAATAAAAAACCTCTTAATTTTAAACACTTTTTTACCAATTTCGGTTGTTAGCTTTGTTTCTTGTGTAAACGCACTTGAAAAAAATCAGGCCGAATTTGACTTTGGAATTGCTACCCCAACAATTAACACACTAAATTATGTAAAAAATAATTCCTCACACAAAATTTTAAACTCTCTTGTTGAGTCTTTTGTAAAACCTGGGCCTTCAGCTTCAAAATCTTATGGCGCAAAACTTAATCTACCTACAATTTCCTTGCAATTATACAACACAAATTTGCCTTCATCAAGTGGTGAAGAAATTATGAAAACTCCGACAGAAATTTACTATGATGGGACTTCATATCAAATTAGCGATTTTGGCATGACTGCAGGGGTTATTTCGCCTTCTAGCGGTAACCAAAGATCATTTATCGGCATTCAAAATGACAGCCAGTCAATTGTTTCAACCACAATTTTTCTAAACAAAGGCGCTTCAAAATGGTCAAATAAGCAACCTGTTGTTGCACAAAATTTTATTGATTATATTCTTTATGTTTTAAATATTAACATCGCCTCACCTAATTTAGTTAAAACTTTATCATTAAATATTAAAAATGCTCAGCAAATAATATCCCTGCAACAAGATTATGTCTCCAAATTTGGCAATCCATATCGAAACCCTTTCGGGCAAAGAAGTTATAAAAAAAATCCTAAAACAGGCAAAGTAGGTCTTGATTTTGATCAAAAAATTTTTCAGTCTCAAAATAATGGGGATGAAGAATTTGTAAAACAATTTGCGCAACTTTCGCAAAATTTTGGAATGTATACAGGTCAAGTTTTTGAACAAATGACAAACAAAGAGGCTGTCGAGCTTGTCAAGGCTAATTTTGCTTTAAATCCTGATTTTAACTATAAATCCAAAGAGATTTATACAATTCAAGATGGTAAAAAAACAACTATTAAATTAACGAGAAACCCTTTTTTAGACCCTAGCCAAATTTTTGATGGACCAAATTTAACTCCACGCTATGATTTTCTTCCTGGTGATGAATTTGGTCTTAGAATCCAATTCGAGGATTCTGGCGCAAAAAAATTTATAAATTTATTTCGACTAATTATAGCTCCTGAAATTTTATTACCAATTAACCGCGAATTTGTCGAAATAGACGCTGGTGGAATCGATAATTTTGGAAATGATCTTTCAAAATTTTTAACAAACGGGCCTTTTGAAATATCAGACCTTAATTTGGGTTCGCAAGGTTCAATGATTTTAACTAAAAAACAAAGTTATTATTCTTCTAATAAAACAATCCCAAGCAAAATTAAGGTATTTTTTGCGGACCAACCGGAACTTTTATCATCGCTTTTTTTAGATGGTTATATTGCCAAAACAAAAATTCCCTCAACTTTTCAATCTAAATTCTGATCTGACAACCGGACAAAAAAATACATGCAAAAACAGAGTGGTTATGGAACAATTGGAATTCAAATCAATCTTGATAATGTCAAAAAAGGAAATTCTTGATTACAGGATCCTGACCTGCGCCGGGCTCTTTTTTACGGAATTAACCGAGTCGATCTTCTAAATTTATACGGACTTGATCATTCTTTCACCCAAACTACATGGTCAAATTTTGAAAATATTCTTACTGCTCGTGGCTATCCACTTGAAACATTTCTCGGAGATAAAAACTATAAATCTGAAGTTAGTGACAAAAATGGCAATAAAATAGAATTCCCTTTGTTAGCTCAGGATTATAAAAACCATTTGGCAAAAGATGTTTGATTTGAATCTGCGCCACGAAAGGATAATTCTTTTAATATAGAAGTATCAAAATTTTTCCTGGACCGGTTTAGAAAAAAATATCCTAATCTTGAAAAAGTAAAACTAAATTTTATCTATAAAGATGATAACGAAGAAAAAGTTGCCACTGGTTTACAAGACATTTTATTACGGAATACAAATAATTTTATACAAATTGACCCAAACAGACTTCCTGATGGAATTTACCAACAGCGGCTTTCAAAAGGCGAATTTGACCTTACAATAAAAAATTTTGATTTTTTTAACATTGGGAGCTCAGAGCCTCATTCTTATATTAAAGCATTTTTTAACGCAGATGAAATTTCGCCAACTAATAATAAATTTACGGGTCTAGAATCAAATCCTGCCGGTTCGCTAACTTATTGGAAAATGTGAAATTCAATAAGCAATAAAAAAAAGGAAGATCTAATTTCAAGACTTAAAATCTCTCGTATTTATTTAGAAAAATTCCAAGATTTAATAACTAGAAAAATTAAACTCGATGATCAAAAAAAACCGGTTTTTAAAGAAGTTTTTCTTGATCACGACCAAAAAGCGAGAGCTTTGGATATTAACAAAAAACCAATTTTAGTCCCTGAATTTACCGAAAGTCTTGATCAGTATAACGCTCGGCTTGATGCGTTTTTTAACGGAGTTTTTACAGAACAAGAAAAAAAGGAGGGTTGAACACAGAATAAAGTCTTTGATTTTGTTGTTGTTTTTGAAAAAATTATCCGCGAATTCGTTCCAATTATTCCTATTATGGAAGTCGACACACACTGAATTATTAACAGAATTCGTGCCGGAGAAGGCAATTCATTCCAATATGCATTTGATGTAGAAAATATTAAGGTCAATTTTTTGACTCCCGAAGACGGTAAGGATTAGTTTTTTCTTATACCAAAATTTAAAAAAGCGCTATAAATTTATAGCACTTTTTTAAATTTTGTTGGAAAGGTTTATAATTTTTTAGCAGCCTCTAAAAGTGTAAAATATTAACTTATTAAAAAACTGTTAGCTAAAAAAATGTTAGCTAGTGTTAATTCA